>DATBQC010000117.1:0-3912 GCA_036561065.1 Methylobacter sp.
GACCAGTGCATTTGTTCGGCCCTGGTTTCTGCAAAACTTGGAGAATTTGCTGCGCTTAAGTTATATTCCTTTCCGCCAATATTAACCAAACCGCTATTAACGACATTACCGGCGCTATCCCGTAAAAAACTGTTAAAACCTGAATTATTGTCGTTCTGCCATAGTCCCAGCGTATACGCCGCATGGATGGTCGGAGTGATGTCATAACCGATCTTCCATTTGAAGTTGTCCTGCACCGTGTGATTGATCGCGGACGAACCCAGCACTTGAGCATTAACCCCGAACGGATTCAAGTTAGCAACGGCTCCCGTTACCACCGTGTCCGTAGCCCTTGCGTTGGTCGTTGAAACAGTGGGATTCACAAAGCCTATAGGCTGGCTGTGACTGTCCAGGTGACTGACATCAAAACGAAAGGATAAGTCCTTGTAACGGTCACCTACATTAAAAGAATATTCCTGGCTGTCGTACGTGTTTTTCTTGCCATAGAGAGTACTATCCTGCCAAGTCGATTTAATATCACCGCCAGCCTGAAATTTTTCCGGCATCTTCGTGGTGATGTCGATCACCCCGCCGATAGAATTACCGCCATAGGCCGCCGAAAACGGCCCATACATCACATCAACCCGTTCGATTTCCGACGGCGACACCATATTCCATCGAGGTGAGCCGGTATTGCTGTTGTTATTGCCCAGCAGGGAAGAAAGTATAATGCCATCGGCATAAATCAAGCCGCGAGCGCTGGCACCCATGCCTGAAGTACGCCAGCCCACCGGCGCATTGGTGTCGCCGATATAGCGCCTACGAACTTGAATGCTGGGCATATATTTAATGACGTCCTCGGCAGTCATCGCATTGATGGTGTTGTCGATTTTTTCGCTGGTAACGCTTTCTGTCGTCGTCGGCAGTTTGTATCTTTCCTTGGCGGTAGGCGCTATTTTCTCTGTTACCGTCATGTCCGACAACACCGCTTTGGATGTGTCGGCCTTCGCTTTTTTGCTGGCGACAGGCTTATCATTGGAAGCCTCGCTATTTTGATTGGTTTCGGCTACGACCAAAGGGGATGCCAGCATAAGCAAGCAAATCAAAGCGCGTCTGGGATTAAGCGGATAAGGCGGTTTGGAATGGATCATGGAGTCTTCCTAAAAAATTATTGTTATAAGTAGCGCTTAAAAAAACACATCCTTGTGCAGATCAATAAACTGTTTATACGTTCGGTTAACGCTCTCACTCTTAAAATTTATAGCCGACTTGCATGAAAAACGTGCGTTGCGGCAAAGGGTGATTGAAAAACGCCTGGTAATCATTGACGTTATCTATTCCGGCTGACACATGGCCTTTTTTATCGTTGAAATGGTAAGTGGTTTTTAAATCCACGTAGATCGATTCGGTAAAGGCTGTGTAGTAAGGCAGTTGTAAATCTTTGTTATCCAACTGCGAATACATGGTGCTCTGATAGCGGGTGCCTACCGAAAAGTCCCAATCCCTACCGTAGTGATAAGTCGTCAACAAGTTGGCTCGGTAGTTCGGCAGCAATGGAAAACTTTTTCCCACAAAGTTAGTGTCATTGGGGTTTTCCAGGATTTTTGAGTCCAGAATTGTGGTGTCCAGTTTTACGTCAAAATTGGAGTCGAAAACCTGATTTTGATTGATGGTAAAATCAATACCATTGATCTCCACGTAACCGATATTAGAAAGGACGCTGGTGTAGTTGCCTGCCGGCACCTTGCCTAGTGCGGAGTTTGATATAAACGAGCTGTAAATCGCATTGCGAACATTCTCACGAAACAGGTTCAGTCGAATATAGCCGTTATCAAAAGCATATTCGCCTAACAGGTTGTGATGCGTGCCGTCTTCCGGGTTCAGGGAAGCATTCCCGACCGTTGAACTTCCGGTTAAGCTGTTCGAATTGTCGAACAATTCACCAGCCATTGGAAATCGATAGGCCTTGGCGACGGAGTAACGGAATTTCCAGCGGCCCGGCTCGTAACCCAGTGAAAATTTCGGCGAAAAAGCCGATGCTTGCCGGTCTGCTGGAGCTGCGTTAGTCGTAGAGGTTATAGCGTTGTTAGTGTTAAGCGTGTTAGTCGTGAATACGCCGTCGGACATATTCCACCGCTCCAGGCGGGTGCCGAAAGTGGCATCAAAATCTTTCAGGAAGCGCCAGGATAATTGACCAAACACGCCATGGGTATCGGTTGCGCCGCCGCTTTTCAGGGAGACATTGGTTTGCTGGGCGGTCAGATAATTGTTCGAACCGTATTGAGTGGTAAATATTTTCGAGTGCTGGTACTCGTAGCCGGTAGCGAATGATAAATCCTTGCGTCCCAGGAATTGCTGGTTGTCGAATTTCGTCGAGATATTAACCCATCCCATGCTGTCGACATCGGTAATCTGGCCTTTATTGGTATTCAATGGGTCATTTGGATTCAAGGTTGATGCGATGGTTCGGTCATTGAGTACATCGAAGAAGCTGATATTGGTATTGGTATTCCAGTTGCCGAACAGATTGCCTTTTAGTCCGCCGCCCATAGTCAGCGTTTGTCTGTTTTGCTGACTTGTTCCAAAGCTGTTGTTAGCTGGTACTACTTGCAATCCGTTAAAGTTATAAGCTGTCGTGCCATTACCATATATTGGGGTGCCTGCGGTATTGGTCAGATAAGTTTGGCCGACACTGGTTACATCAAGATTTTCAAAAGCTGTTGTAAACAAGGCGTCCAGTTTTGAATTGATAGCATAAGCGCCTTTCCATTTAAACAGATCGTCCACCGACTTAGTAATACCGGAATCGCCATAAGAAATACGCGGCTGCCCGGCGTAGCCCCCCTGATTCGCCTGAGTGCCAATGGCCTTGGGATTTTGTTCCAGATAAGCGCCGTTTACTCTGGTTAAATTATTTCCAGCGGCGAGTAAAGGCCCGCCATTTGGGCCTGCTGCATTCGAAGAACCAAAGGTCGTCATCGGCTGCCCTTCATTCTCCAGATGGTTATAGGAGAAATAAGTACTCAGATCGCCGAACTTATCGCCGTAGGAACCGAAGGTTTTAAAGCCTTGCAGATTAGTATTGGTGCCCTGGTATTGATACGGTTGCAGCATATAAGTCGCTTCGGTGTAAACCTCGCGTTTCTGCGGCATCAGGGTATTAAAATTGACCACACCGCCCATCGCATTACCGCTGTATTCAGCTGAAAAAGGACCGGAAAGCACATCGACCGATTTGATTTCGCCCGGCCCGATTAAGCCCCAGCGCGGCGAACCGTTGAAGGTATACTGCAATGAGTTCCAGATCGGCATGCCATCCATGAACACCATGACTCTGCCTCCCTGATAAGGATTGGAACCGCGCATGCCGATAGGGGCGTTAGGGTCGCCGATATAGCGCTGACGGACAAACACGCCGGATTCGTACTTGACGGAATCAGAAGTGGTGACGGCATTGGTTTTCTCAATGTCTTTTTTGGTAACCTTGGCGGAGGGGGTTGCAAAATCGGTTTTTGAGGGTGTTTCAGGCCGCCCATCTTCCGACTCGCCTGTGACCACGATATCGGACAAGGTGATCGACGAAGCTTTCTGTTTATCGGCTTTTGTCTGAACTTGTTTGGCATTGTCTGTCTTTTTGGACTTCACTGGCTCGGCTGCAGCTCCGCAACCTAAATAAGTCATTCCCAGTAATAGTAGATATTTTTTCATTGTTTTAATTTTTATTGTGTCCTATCTATTAATTGAGAGCACATGGCATGCCAAGTTTCCAAGGGTATAGCAGGGCTTCCCGTCAGGCTGGACACATATGATTTTTTATTTTTCGCAATCAATTACCTACAGTTTGATTACAATTATTTTAAGACACACATAAATTAATGCGCCCGCCCTGTAAGGGCCTACAAGCTTTTATCGGGATCTGTTTTTTCAAAAAAG
>DATBQC010000118.1:0-3439 GCA_036561065.1 Methylobacter sp.
GCAGCTTCATCACGAACTGCCCTTTGGATGAAATCATTGCGAAAATCTTGCCATCGACTTTCAAGGCACCAGAGCCGAAGCCTTTGCCGCCACCGCAAACGACGCGGCGATCAAGTGCAAAAGCATGGGCAACCAGCACAAATGAACCGGATGGGTCCACGGCACGAACTGCAGGTTTGCTCTGCACCCGACTGGGCTTTGACTTTGCAGTCATCGCGGCATAAGTGCACGAAACGTGGCCGTGTCGAAAATGACGCGGGCCGACTGCAACTGATGTTTGTCGATCGTATGCCACTCGCTCATGGTCACTGAACCTTTCCCAGCTGGCGTCGCCAAGTTCACGTCGTATATCGAGCAGACTTCGTTGCCCTGCTCCCATTGTCGTAGCAATTGGTGCCCTTTAACGACGGGTGCGAGTCGAGCTGCAGCAATCAAGTAGCTTTCCTTGTTCGTGGCCTTTACAAAAGGTCCATTGAAATGGAAGTCATCCGCGAGAAGGTCACGCGCCGCAGGAAAATCACCAGAATAGAACGCGGCTAGATATTGGTTAACCAATGTTGCTGGGGACATAGTGAGCACCTTTCAAAAATTATGATTACTAGCATAATGATAATGCTTGTGCTATCATCATGCAAGTTCGATCTGAAAGGCACATCTATGCTCGGAACCAAGTACGAGAACCAAAATTGCTCTGCTGCTCGGGCACTGGAAGTGGTCGGCGAGCGCTGGAGTCTGTTGATTCTCCGAGACGCATTGTTTCGGGGTATGACGCGATTTTCGGAGTTCGAGCGAAGTCTCGGAGTTGCGCCGAACGTGCTCGCAAAACGGCTGGAAGGATTCGTGGCGTCGGGACTCCTAAAAAAAGATCCCGACGGTGATGACTCGGAACACTACCGCCCAACGGACAAAGGACTTTCGTTCAAGCCTTTAATTGTCGCCCTTACAGCTTGGGGTGATCGCTGGGCAGCCCCGAACGGTCCGCCGGTTCGCTTCGAACACGAGGGGTGCGGCGGTCTCGTCGACTATCGGTTATGTTGTACGAAGTGTGAAGATGCTCCTCAACTGCACCTGGTTGTCGCGGTTCCCAATCGGGGTCGCAACCGCAATAGTCGACTAGTCGAAGCCCAAAGCTCGAGCTGTTGGGCGGGGGGAATTTCGGTGGATCCAACTTAGCACCCCAAAGAAGTGCGAACAAATCCCATTGTGTCGAGGATTGCCTAAAACTGACCCCCGGCGCAAAAAAATTGGTCGGAAGTTGCTTGTCACCCGGAATTTTGATGACGCGATTGCCGGCGACGTCCATGACAATGCCGCAGCCCACGTCGCAATAAGGACAAACCGACTTGACGGTTTTCATGGACAAAGGATCAGCGGCTGACCCTTCCCCTCATTTCGCGGCCATTTTCGCTATTGATGCCAGTATATCGAGAGAATCAATAGCAAGTGGTGGCGGATCTGAATATCTGGAAATTCGTCGACCCTCCATCGCGCCAGGGAGAGGATCGAGAGCGCCGAGACCGCCTTGCGTTTGCTTCCATACTCGACACGGTAGCCTGCATATTTCGCCGTAATGCCGGTTATCCATAGAGCATAGCAGGCCAACGCGCCAATGAGTAGCAAGCTTTCCAAGCGATCCCGCCGACGCGATTGACTGTGCGCCAATCCCAATCTCCAATGTTCATCCTTGGTATCCCTGAAGGGCTGTTCAATTTGCATGCGACGCGCGTAGATTGCAACCACCGCGTCAGTAGTGTGGTCTGCTAGATCCGTCGACGTCGCAAGCAACCAAGGCTCCCTGTTGCTCTTGGATTGCTTCAAGCTATGCGCGCTGCGGGTGCGCTTGCCATGCACAGTGCGATGTTGGCGATTTGCTGAGCGCATTCTTATCAGTACAAGACGACACGGCACGGGATGCTGCCGTACAAAATGGAATGCCCCAAAATCTTGCGCATAAGGTTTAGCCAAGACATACAAGACCTTGCAGCCGCACCACTGACCATAAGGCGTTTGCGGCAGAATCATGTCCCGATTACGAATACGGCCAATCCAGGAGTAGCCCATGGAATTGAGCAACGCAAACCAGGTCGACCGGAAGCCGGCATCGGTGACAAGAATCGGACGACACTGCGTCGGCAGCAAACTCGGTAACCGCTTGAGGAATACCTCGTGAACTGGCAGAGAACCCGCAACAGCTATCGGATGCACTTCTTCGTACAAGGTGACTGCGCGCCTCAGGACAATTAATGCAGCCCGCAGGACTTGCCAGCTTCGGTCAGCACGCAAGTCAGACCAATCTACGATAATCAATGGTCTTTCGTTTTGCTGCAGCACGCGCTGAATCGTCGCGCCATAAATGGCGGAACGTTCGCCGGCGAGCTTGCGATTGCCAAGTAACCGATCACGGCGTTTGATATGATGTCGAACCCCGACATACCCGCCCAAGACTTTGCTTAGACCCATGATGCTCAGGCAGCCCCGACTGACAGTATCGGCTACTGCTGTCAGCGTAGCTCGCCTTTTTGCATGAACAAATTCGCAGTTCTGGTTAAGGAAGTCTTGCATGATGTGCTGTGCATGCATGGTCTCTCCTTCGCAGTTTGGTCGCTACGAATGAGAGGCTTAACATACCCATGCATGCACTGTTTTTGCCCAAGAAGTTAACGCGATTTCGGGAAGTTTACAAGCGAAATTTCGATGGAAATGAGGGGAAGGGTCAGTATCTGACCCGTTTGATCTCGGCGGCCATGGCGTCTACCGGCAGGCGCAATGATTCGGCGACCTGGGGTGTGGCCTGCACGGATTGGCTGATAAAACGATTGAATATCTCATGCCCATTGCGCGACATGGCTTCCCCAAACCCTTCAAGTTGAGCCAGCTCGTGGTACGCCTTTGGCTTCGAAACGAACGTTTCCTTGCCGGGCACTTTGAATATCTCACCTTCTTTTTGCAGGTCACTTAGCGCCTGCCGAATCGTGATTGGGCTGACGCCGAATATGGCGCCCATCTCGCTTTCGGCGGGTAACTGGCTGTGGGGTGCGAATGTTCCATCGACAATGCGCTCGCGCAGGCCTTCCCTGACTTGCGAATATAACGGTTCTGGGACGATTCAACTGCACGAAGATAATTCATTGGTCTATGCTTTCACCGAACCGGTCATAACAGGCAATGAACAAGTGCTGGATCGTATCCAGTTGCATGCTTTGTGTGAACGAATGATTTTGCAGATGCCTATTACATAATTGTAATTTGTTTGATTCTCGTTGATCATGGAGCGACCGCACGTCAAGTTATCCGAAATCCGGCAGCTGCCGTTTTTATTGCTGGAGCATCACAACGATCCAGGATTGACCAGTGAAATCGTCGGACGGATTGTCGCATTGCAGGCGCCGTTTCGGCGCCTTAAGGACATGGCGGCAGATCCCCGGTAGGCGCAAGTTCG
>DATBQC010000119.1:0-3722 GCA_036561065.1 Methylobacter sp.
CGTCAGGACTCCTCAACTGCCGGGTATGCATCCTTTCTTCCGTCAGTAAATCTCGGTAGCTGGGTTTAGGCGCTTTAATCACCGCTTGATCGCCGACTACCCAGCTTAACGGCCGCCTTTCCTTGCCTATCGCATCCTGCAACAGCATCAATCCTTGCATCAATGCCTCCGGCCTAGGCGGACAGCCCGGAACATAAACATCCACCGGTAAAAATTTGTCCACGCCCTGCACGACGCTATAAATGTCATACATACCGCCGGAGTTGGCGCAAGAACCCATGGATATAACCCAGCGCGGTTCCAGCAGTTGATCGTAGAGCCGCTTGACCACCGGCGCCATTTTCCGGAAAACGGTGCCGGAAATGACGATCAGATCCGCCTGGCGCGGCGATCCACGGATCACTTCAGAACCGAAGCGGGCAATGTCATGACGGCTGGTAAATGCGGTCGCCATCTCCACGTAGCAGCAAGACAGGCCGAAGTTAAAAGGCCAGACGGAATTGGATTGCCCCCAGGCGACCATGTCCTCAAGCTTGGCAAACAGAAAATTTCGGCGCAGTGCCTCTTCATAAGTCTGCTGTCCGGGTTGCGGTGCGGGATCGGTCTCCGCGTTGGTTAATGTCCAATGCATCATTCCCCCTATGGGCTGCTGTTACGCTGTCTGCGGGTACGCCAATCCAGAGCGCCTACAGCCCACAGATAAATTAATGCGGCGATCAGCACACTGATAAAAATCAGCGCTTCAATAAAACCGGACCAGCCGGATTCCTGTAAGGCCACAGACCAGGCAAACAGGAATACGCTTTCCATATCGAAGATAACGAAAAAGATCGCGAGCAAATAAAACTGTACGGAAAAGCGGATATGAACATCGCCAGCCGGAACAATACCCGATTCAAAGGGTTCGTCGGCGGCTTTGGCGTGGTGTCTCTGTCCCAGAAGGTGGGCACCTCCGAGCATGACTCCAGTGATTGCAAGTACGGCTCCGAAATAGATGATCAGCGGGAGCAAATTAGTGGCTAGAATAGCTTCGGAGTTATTCACATTAGAGAGCCTCGTTTTATCGCTAATAAATTAAAGATATGAACTCTACTACGGGAGGCTTTTCCCCTCCCCTACGCCGCCGACCTTAAATTTCTTGAATTGCGCACAATAAAAGCTGTTAGCCATTCTATGCAGCGAGGCGATAAAAAAAAATGCGTACAAGTACCTATGGCGGTTGAAATGAGATGGGAACAATATATTTTGCTTTATTTTGGAATCATCATTGCTTTTGGGCGAATGAGCCCTTCGACTGCGTTCAGGAGAGCCTTGTTGGATCATCCTTCATTCATCTCCGCCCGAGGCTGCCTCTGCTCGGAGTGCGCTATGTTTTTTCCAAAATCAGTTCAACATTGTAGTAATCAATGCATGACGCCAGAGCGGTTACAAACTCGCGGAGTAAACGCCATAACAGCCACATCAGTTTGATTTTTCAATCACAGGAGAGCGAATGATGAATATTCCATCCACAAATAAACTCCCTATCGAAACGCCGCAGTGGGTTTGTCTGCAATGCGGCTACAACATGATCGGCGAGATGCCCGATATTTGCCCGTTTTGCGGAGCCAGCCATGATCGCTTCATGGCTTGGGATGATGCCGAAAAGACCTATCGCGTCACCACCCACGCCGTGAATGACGTTGTCGGCCAGTTGGTTTCCGTGCCGAAACTGGGTCTGGAGCACGCGGCTTATCGTATTGAGACAGAGGCAGGCGCGGTCTGGATTGATTCGCCATCGGCTTTCAACCGCGATCTGGCGCCGGTTAACGCCATTTTATTCACCCACCACCATTTCATGGGCGCTTCCAATCAATACCGACACCTATGGAATGCGGAAATATGGCTGCATGATCTGGATGCCAAACACCGTCTGGCGGCATTATTCGATGTCGACCGGCGCTTTACTGATGACTTTGTCGCCTACGGCATAGAGGCTTATCACATCGGCGGACACACTTGGGGGTTTACGATGTATATCTATCAGGATGTGCTGTTTATCTGCGATTACGTTTTTCTATCCGATGCTGGCATGCGCTTTAATCCATACGGACCGGCGCTCGAAACCGCAACGCATGCCCGGCGGATATATGAAATCGTCAGCGGCAAAGCTTTAAAAACGGTCTGCGGCTATAACTACGTGACCAATTTTGCCGACTGGCTGGTTGAATTCGAGCGCCTTATCTGAACCGGTGAGGCCCTCTTTTAGAGTAATCCGCATGCGGCATTTTGCGATTGCCTGTTGCCTGGTTCTGATTATTCAGGGTTGCGCGGCCCTAAGACCTTACCCCGCTTCTTCGCTGTCAGGCGAGGATGGAACGTGTCAGCGTTGGTTTGAAACCATTGAAGCCACGTTGGACGAATACGATTTAAATGACCCGGAAACCGTGCGCATCAACGGTTTTCCTCACCTCAGGGTCAACCGTTTCCTGGCGTCGATGGCCGAACGGACGACATCAAATGAAGCCCTTGCTGAATGGCTGGAACAAATGCGGCAACTCGATGCAACGGGCAAAAAGCTTGAATTCGCCAACTTGCCGCCCTCCGCTAGGCAGCAACTGGTTTCGAAAATGCCTGTAGCAGGATCCTTTGAACAAGCCTTGGAGCATTGCGGAAAGCGCCTGAACCAACTCAGTCTGAATAATCCCGAACATAAACAAAGACTATTGGAACAGGCCCAAGTCCCTGACGCGTATCAAAGCTGGAAACGCGTTGTCGGCCTATATCCACTGGCACGTTACGCAGCAACTATCGCTATCGAACAGCTGCACCGGGAATTGGACGCCAGCTTTAAAATACCGTTAGCAAAACTGCCTCAGCAAGGCACGCTTATCCGCTACAGTCCGCCACACAGCAGTCCATTGTCGTCCGAACACATTGCCTCGATGCTGAGCCCCGCTTACGATAACCCGTTAGGGATTCCACT
The DNA here is from genome assembly GCA_036561065.1 of Methylobacter sp. GTDB lineage: Bacteria > Pseudomonadota > Gammaproteobacteria > Methylococcales > Methylomonadaceae > Methylobacter_A. The sequence continues at coordinate 2,966 of DATBQC010000119.1, forward strand.
CCTTACTTCCTTGCAATTACAACAACTGTTGGAGCACTTCGCGCCTGTATGGGAAATCGATACCCGCAACGATACCGATAAAATTGGCGCTGTCGGTCTGGATAGCGATAAGCAACCACGAATTGACACCAATCACCCTACGACTTATGTCAAACATGGATATGCCCGTTGGCACGGCAGGATAGTGTTGCAATTGATCTATCAAATCTGGCTGCCCGCGCGGGAGAAAACCGGCATGCTGGATTTATACGGCGGGCCGTTGGATAGTCTGATTTGGCGCGTTACCCTAGACCCCGAAGGTATGCCTATCGCTTTCGACACTATTCATGCTTGCGGCTGCTATTACCTGCTTTTCCCCAGCCAGGGATACCGAGCGATACCGCCGAAAGATGATGCAGAACCCGTGTTAATTCCTAAATCCATCACACCCATTTCGCCCGGTCAGCATTTGTTGTTGCGTTTACAAAGCCGTACGCATTACCTGCAACAAGTGTCGTCCGTGGACGATACTTCCCGTGGCTATATGTTCCAAGATTTAGAACAGCTGCGTTCATTGCCGATGCCGAACGGCAGCAAGCGCAGTCTGTACGATCAGGACGGCATTATTGATGCCAGCGAACGCGCCGAACGGTTTCTACTTTGGCCTTACGGAATCGCGAGTCCAGGCGCTATGCGGCAATGGGGTATACACGCAATCGCCTTCATCGGCAGACGCCATTTCGATGATCCGTTTTTGTTAGAAAATTTGTTGGACAAG
>DATBQC010000120.1:0-5900 GCA_036561065.1 Methylobacter sp.
CGCCCGGCGCAAAACTGGCGGCGGTAAGTTGTAGTTTTTGTATTTCTTCTTCGGTCAGCAATTGGGCAATCGGCATCAGTCTTTTTAAAAATGAGACTGGGATATTAAGATTTTTTACAGGGGCAGGTTCCTTGGACTGGGCAAGTGGAAAGTCCGATTGACCGTTGCCTGATGAGTGTTTGGGTGTTTTTCTTTTGAAAATACTCCAGAACATAATTGTGAGAAATTCCTATAGTAAAGTCAGATTTGTTCCGATCATAACAAACAATATACAACGAATTTGTGAGGAAAGCAGCAGCTTGGCAGATATTCTGACGGTTGATATCCAATTATGCTGTTGCCGATTTCCTGCGGCATAAAAACACGTGCTTATTCCGGCTGCCGTCTCAACGCTATCAGTAATCTCCCCAATTGAAACTCCTCCGTAGTTATGTTGGAATCATAAGTCGTATCGGCTTGAGAAAATTTGTTTCGCATACCCTTCGACAAGGCTTTCCCGAGCGCAGTCGAAAGGCTCAGGGCGAACGGAACAAGTCTTAACATCAATGACACTGTCTAGGCTTATGAGCAAGTACCCCCCCGGAGCATAATCAATGAAAGGTCTGCAGCGCATGTTGAAGGACATTGAAATGGAAGTTAACTTGACTCGTCACCTGATCGGCAAGGATGCCTTGGATGACCGGGTCATGGCGGCCATTAAGCAAGTGCCTCGGCATGAGTTCTTACCCGCGGATTATCGCTACCTTGCCTACGATAACGGCCCTGCGCCGATCGGATTGGGGCAGACTATTTCCCAGCCGTATATCGTCGCGCTGATGAGCGATTTATTGGACACCAAGCCGACCGATACCATTCTGGAGATAGGCACCGGTTCAGGCTATCAGGCGGCCATCCTTTCCAAATTGGTCAAGCTGGTTTATTCGCTTGAAATAATTGAAGAGCTGTCCAGCAAAGCGATCCGCCGACTTAAAAAACTGGGTTACAACAATGTCACGGTACGCAACGGCGACGGCAGTTTCGGCTGGCCGGAACATGCGCCCTATGACGGCATCATCGTCACCGCCGCTGCCGCTTATATTCCCCAACCTTTGATCGAGCAACTGCGCCCTGGCGCTCGGTTGGTCATCCCGGTGGGTCTGCCTTACAGCTATCAGGAACTGATGGTTGTAGAAAAAAAGGCCGACGGCAAAATCGAGGCCCGTAATATTCTCGGTGTCAGTTTTGTACCGCTAGTCGCTGGCTGCGACGTAGAAACAATGGATTTAGGTGAGCCCACCAATGACTAATAACTGCCATGACATAAAAAATATATCGCTAGCCGATCAGGGGAGTGAGCGTATCGATTGGGCGCTGACCGAAATGCCGGTATTGCGCGCCATCCATGAACGTTTCGCTAACGAACGGCCATTGGCGGGTGCGCGGATTAGCGGCTGCCTGCACATCACTACCGAAACCGCCAATTTGGCTCGCACCCTGAAAGCGGGCGGTGCCGATCTAGTGTTATGCGCCAGCAACCCTTTAAGCACTCAGGACGATGTCGCCGCCGCGCTGGTGCAGCATTATCAAGTTCCTACCTTTGCCATTTGCGGCGAGGACAGCGGAACTTATTACAAGCATATCGGTCAAGCGCTGGAACACCGGCCGCAACTGACCATGGATGACGGCGCCGACTTGGTCAGCGAGTTGCACAAGAGCCGTAGCGATTTGCTGGCCGAGGTTGTCGGCGGCACCGAAGAAACCACCACCGGCGTGATTCGCCTGCGCGCGATGGCGGCGGATGGTGCGCTCAAATTTCCGGTGATTGCGGTCAACGATGCGATGACCAAGCACCTGTTCGACAACCGTTACGGCACCGGCCAAAGCACGCTGGACGGCATTATCCGCGCGACCAACATACTGCTGGCCGGAAAAACCTTCACGGTTGCAGGCTACGGCTGGTGCGGGCGCGGCATCGCGATGCGGGCCAAAGGCCACGGCGCTCAAGTCATCATCACCGAAGTCGAGCCGCTGCGGGCGCTGGAAGCGGCGATGGACGGTTTTCGCGTCATGCCCATGCTGGAAGCTGCCGCAATTTCGGATTTTATCGTTACCGCAACCGGCGACAAGCATGTGTTGGATCATGCACATTTTGAAATCATCAAAGACGGCTGCGTAATCGCCAATTCCGGGCATTTCAATGTTGAAATCAACATTCCGGCGCTGGAAAAACTGGCCGTAAAAAAACACCGCCCGCGTAGTAGCGTCGAAGCCTATCAGCTTAAAAACGGGCGTACTGTAAGGTTGCTGGCGGAAGGGCGATTGGTCAACCTAGCCGCTGCAGAAGGCCATCCGGCAACTGTCATGGATATGAGTTTTGCCAATCAAGCGTTGAGTATTGCCTACTTGTGGGAGCAGGGCAGGGATCTGGAAAACGCAGTGCACCCGGTGCCGGGCAATATAGACCAACAGGTTGCGGTGATGAAGCTGGCGGCGATGGGGCTGAGTATCGATAGCTTAAGCCCGGAACAGCAAACGTATCTGTCATCATGGAAAGAAGGTACATGAAACACTTATCGCCTTATAAAACGGGTAGGAGCAATAGCTATGTCATCCAATCTTAACATCCTGAAATGGCTATTCGCGCTGGTGCTCATTTTCGGCGGATTTACCGTTTACAAGGTTTTCGGTGTGCTCGCAGCCGACGTTGGCAATAAAGAATACGTCTGGCTGTTAAAGATCATCTCCGAGTTCGGCTTGTTCACATCGGTAGTGATTTCAGTGGGTTTTTTTCATCATTGGATAATCGCTACTGAAGAGCGTAAAGAAACCGAGAAGATATTTCATAACGTACTGAGCAAGTATATCGATGGGACAGTCATTAATGCCAAGAAGCGGGGGTTTTTAGGCATAACCGAGAAAGAATTGGATTTTTCAGAAATCATGCACGGTCTGTATCCCGGCGATTATGTGTATTGGCTAATTACCTTCGATCCCCGATACAGGCATTATTGCCGGGAGTTTGAAATCGCCATTAAAAAAGGCATCCATTTCAGGATGCTTGTGTTGAAGGACGGCCCGACTTCTGAGCTCCATGCCCAGGAAATAATCGGTTTTGGCGCCGAGGAATTCAGGCAATATAACCGCTTGTTTTTATCGTCGCTCGAAGACATAGCGGGACGCATCAATGAAAAAGACGGCGGGACGCTGGGTGTATTTGCCTACGATTACGACTGCTTACCCAGTACGCCTTTGTTTATGGTTATTCGCAAAAAGTTAAAAGTCCTGGAAATATTTAACAGCTTTTATTTGTCCGAACCGATAGGAAGGATGCCTTATTTGCATTGGCAGTCTGAGCTAAAAAACGATAGCCGTTACTTTTTTGAATCGGAACAGTGGAGCATGCCGGATCTTTTTTTAGACTATTTTCACCGGCGCTGGATGGTGGAAAGACATAAATTAACCACGGTCGATGATAAAGAAAAGTCGCTCTACAGCGATTTTATCTATGCGCCTGCTTCGGCCAGGAAAAAATGCTTCAGCCTGAATGGTGAATCGGATACGTTGAATAACTCCGAGAGCATATGATCGTGACAACCGGTTTTGTTATTCACCGTGAAGGATACGAAGTCTACTTTCTTAGTGCTCTTCGTGCCTTCGTGGTGAATAAAAATGCGCAACTCTGGGGTGTGTTTCACCTACACCACATTCTGCTCCGCTAATTTTTTATATTGATTTGGAGAACGACCATGACTAAAACAAACCAACAGCAAGACGTTAAAGACGCAGTCCGGGCAGCGGTTAAGTCGGGAGCCGATGTTCACCAGCAAGTCAAAGATATAACCTTGAAAGCGCTGACAGAACGGCAACTGGATATGGAAAATATCAAAAGCGTTACCGAAACGGTCATTAATGGCATTAATGAGGGCATGGTCAGTCATGGCGAGCATGGAAAAGAAGTCTTTAATCAGGCAGCCACCGCATTGGATGATGCGTTGGCGATTGCGGCGGAAGCATCAACATTGGCTATTGAAGAGGCGGCTTCCAAGGTAAACGAGTATTCCGAACATGATCTTAACGGTGCAGTCAAAGACATACAGGCTATGGAGGGATTGTTTCTCGATACCTTTGAGAAAGTCGCCAAAAGCAGTAGCCAGGTCGTTACCGACATTGTGAATGATTTTATTGCCCATTCGCGGCAAAGCGGAACGGCAGTCGGCGAACAGACTTTAATCGCCCTGGACTCGCTAAAAAACTTGCCGAAGATCAGTACAGACGTAATCGTTTCAAGCACGGTTGCCACAGCTTCGGCTTTAGCGAGAATAGGCAGCGGTATTTTATTGGGCATCGCTGAAAGTTTACAGCCGTCTCATTCCAAGAAATAAACTTCAGCAGTACAACATGTTATGGGAAATGTTAAACGCGGCCAGGGATTTGGGCAGGGCTCATGATATTGCATCGGTATTAATCCGCTATGGCTTCGGCGGTTTTGTACGCGGCTTGGGAGTGGGCAAGGCATTGGAACGCGCAGGTAGGGTGCTGCATTGGCAGCATGTGGAAGAGTATGTCGTACTCGACACGCCGCAACGCATACGCCGCGTACTGGAAGAGTTGGGGCCTACCTTCATTAAATTGGGACAAATCCTTGCGACGCGAGTTGACTTATTCCCGCCTCAATATATTACCGAGTTTGAGAAACTTCAGGATCAGGTGCCTCCGATGCCCTTTGAAGAGCTGCTGCCCCAGCTCGAAGAGGATCTGGGCGGAAGTGTTGATGAGTTCTTTGCAAACGTCGAAAGACAACCTCTTGCCGCGGCTTCAATTGCCCAGGTTCATAAAGCCGAACTCAAGGACGGAACGCCGGTTATTTTAAAAATTCGCAGACCCGGTTTGCGCAAGATTATTGAAGCCGATTTGCGCCTTCTACAGCGTCTTGTCGATATTGCCGAATCGGAATCGCCGGAGCTTCGAAGGTTTCATCCGAAAGAAGTCCTGCGCCAGTTTAACCAATCGTTACGCTGGGAACTTGACCTGGCCGCCGAGAGCAGGAATGCAGAACGGGTAGCCGCCAACTTGGCCGATGATATGAATATCAAAATTCCAAACGTTTATTGGCAATGGACTTGTGAACGACTCAACGTGCAGGAGTATATCCAAGGTATTCAGGGCAGGGATCTGGCTGCGGTGGACCAAGCGGGATTGGACAGGAAGCTGCTGGCTGATCGCGGCACTCATGCAGTCCTCAAGATGATCATGGAAGACGGCTTTTTTCATGCCGACCCGCATGCCGGCAATGTGTTTTATCTTGAAGATAACAAACTGGCATTTATCGACTTCGGTATGGTCGGCCGTTTAACGGAGGAACGCAGGGAGCAGGTCGTCAGCCTGTTGTACGGCATGACCAATCACCTGCCAACCAAAGTGGCCGAGATACTTGAAGACTGGTCGGACAATATTTATACCGATGAGCAGGTGCTGACCATTGACTTAGAAGCCTTTGTCGATCAATACAGCTCGTTGGCGCTAAAAGATTTAAGCCTTACCAGCATGATGAGTGATCTGATGGCCATATTGAGGGATCATAATCTGATACTGCCCGCCGATCTTGCCCTGTTGGTCAAAGCTTATATCACGTTGGACGGTCTCGGCAGACATCTTAACCCGGAATTCAATACCCTGGTTTTTGCAGCGCCCTATCTCCAGAAAATCATGATGGAGCGTTACAGGCCGGAGGCCATCGCCAGACGAGGCTGGCGCAACCTGATCAGCGTCGCCGACCTTTTATCCAGCCTGCCGAAAGACCTGCGCAAGCTGTTGCGCGCCTCCAGAAAAGGAGCCATTCAGGTCGATATTACCGTCAGGCGGCTCGATCAGTATGTTAATCATATGGATAACGCCATTAGCCGCTTAACCATGGGCATAGT
>DATBQC010000121.1:0-3905 GCA_036561065.1 Methylobacter sp.
TATATATTGCGTTGGGCGTCGGAATAATGAGCGATCTCGTCAATCTTTCACATCTCGTGACGGTGGGCGTCGCGCTAGGTGGATGGTTTGCTGTCCACCGACTCACGGCGTGGCGCGATCGCGTTAACCACAATAGAAAAATGCGAACCGACTTCCTGGTCAAGGCATTTCAGGGTTTGGCGAATGCCGCGAATCGACCACCAACGCCAGGGGCGCAACACTTTCGAGATATGGAAAGTGCGGTAGCTGATATTCAACTCCTTGGATCAAAAGCTCAAGTGGAGTTGGTTGAGAAGTTCACGGAAGAATTTGAAGCCACCAAACAAGCTTCACTTGATCCCTTACTGAACTCACTGCGCAAAGACCTCCGCAAGGAGCTTGGTTATGAGCAGTTGGCCCCAAACGTTAAGTGGTTCAGGCCCGAGGGTGGCGCAACCGCCGCCCAGCCAGGTGCTCCAGTCGACACCCCTCGCCCTGCGGGCTCGTGTCGCAGCTGAGTATCGACGTTACGCATGAAGAATGGATGACGTGAACCTGCTGTTCGTATGTAGCGAAAACCGATTGCGAAGCCCCACCGCAGAGGCAGCATTCTCAAAGAGCCATAGGATGGGCTGAGCTTGCGAAGCCCATCGTTCGCGATTAATGCGGTTCGCTACCGCTCACCACATCCTACAGCTCTCAATCCAAAAACGCCCTGATCGAGGCTATCCCCTGGCCGCCGCTTTGCCGCGCTGTAGTTAGGCTGGATTCGGTCATGCCGCCTAAGGCATAGACAGGCAGATTGATTTTGGCGACCAAATCGGCAAATTGTTCCCAACCTAGCGAAGCAGCGCTAGGATGGGTTTGGGTTGCCAGCACCGGTGCCAGAACGACAAAATCCACGCCGATGTTTTGCGCCTGTTGCAATTGCTCAAGGTCGTGGCATGACGCGGCGAGCCACTTGCTGTTTTCGGGACGCGTAGTCAGGGCCATTAAGTCGTTGCTGGTCAGGTGGATGCCGTCCACTCCGACTGAACATTCAACGGCAGAATTCATTAACAACAGGGCCTGTTGCTGTTGGCATAACGGGTAGGCCTGCTCGATAAACTTTGCGACAGCGGCAGACGGCAGGTTTTTCAATCTGACCTGAATCAGCTTGACGCCTCGATTCAATATTTTTTGCAGGTTAGGCAACAACAAGGCTTCATTCGCGTCATCCAGAATCGCGTAATGATGCGGCAAGCGGGCGGCGGTGATGATGGGCTGGTTGGCGGCGGGAAATGCGTAGTGTTCCAGTTCAGCCGGGGTTACCCATTTAAACGGCTGGCCTTCCAAGCTTTTGGCTTCGCCTGAAAACTGCTCGACCAGGAAAACGTTTAGCTGTACGAATCGGTCGGGGTACTGGTGGCTGACGGTAATCAACGGTGTTGCCGCTGTGACGGTGATGTTCAGTTCTTCCTTGAGTTCGCGGGCCAGCGCTTGTTCTGCGGTTTCCGAGGGTTCAATTTTGCCGCCGGGGAATTCCCACAGGCCGCCTTGGTGCAAATCGGCATGGCGCAGGGAAATCAGGATTTTTCCTTCCGGGTTTTTGACTACGCCTACGGCGACTTGGAGAGGGTTCATTTTTTAGTGGACGCTGGGGCGTCTGAGACTGCATTCCCACGCCGGAGCGTGGGGAACGATGAATATCGGAGTCATTCCGGCAGGGATTGCCGGAATCCACGACTGCATGGATGCAGGAGGTAGAGTAATGCATGGAGCAATTGCCGAGAACACAAGGATGTGAAAAAACAGATCTAAAAATTGTTTCATCTAGCTAAAAGCGGTTAGCAAGTCTGAAGTTTACCATCCATGGCATCTGGATCCCGGCAATCCCTGCCGGGATGACGTACTTTAAAATATCTGTGTATATCGACGAGCGCCAGAGCGTGGGAACGATGGAATCTTTCGCCTTTCGCCTTGTGCCTTCCACCTGCTCTTAAGTCCTATACTCCGCATTGATTTTCACATATTCATACGACAAATCACAGGTTAAAACTTCCTGCACAGCATCGCCGCGGCCCAGTTTTACGGTCACTGTTATTTCTTCCTGATTCATCACCCGCTGGCCGGCTTCTTCGGTGTAATCGTCGGCTCTGCCGCCGTTCCTGACGATGCAGACATCGTCCAGATACAGCTGCACGTTTTCCAGCACCATGTTTTCGACTCCGGCGCGCCCCACTGCCGCCAGTATCCGTCCCCAGTTCGGGTCGCTGGCGAAAAAGGCGGTTTTAACCAGCGGCGAATGGGCGATGGTTTTGCCGACGCGCACCGCTTCTTCATCGGTCAAGGCTTGCTCGACCACGATGCGCATCAGCTTGGTTGCGCCCTCGCCGTCCCTGACGATAGCTTCCGCCAGTTGTTTGCAGACGGTCATCACGGCGTCGGCAAAAATTTGGTAATGCTCGCTGTCCTGTTTGATTTCAGGTGCCAGCGAGCAACCGCTTGCCATCAACACGCAAGCGTCATTGGTCGAGGTGTCGCCATCGACGGTGATGCGATTGAACGACTGTTCAACGGCCAGCGCCAGGCAGTTCTGCAGCAGGGTTTGGTCGATTTTCGCATCGGTCGCCATAAAGCCCAGCATGGTCGCCATATTGGGCTGGATCATGCCCGCGCCTTTGGATATGCCGTTGATGGTGATGGTTTGGCCGTCAATTTCGATGACTTTGGACACGCCTTTCGGGAAAGTGTCGGTGGTCATGATCGCCTGGGCCGCCTTGTCCCAGTTGGCAGTATCCAGGTTGCTTACGGCTTCCCGCAAGGCAGCTTTGATTTTCCCCACCGGCAGCGATTGGCCGATGACGCCGGTGGAAAAAGGCAGCACTTGGGTTGCAGAGCCATCGACCACTTCGGCCAAATCGGCGCAGGTCGCCAAAGCATCTTTCATGCCTTGCTCGCCGGTACCGGCATTGGCATTGCCGGAGTTAATCAGCAACCAGCGCGGGCTATGCGCTAGATTCGCTTTCGCCACATGCACCGGTGCGGCGCAAAAAGCGTTCTGGGTAAAAACCGCCGCACAGGTTGAATGCTCCGGCATTTGTATCACCAGGATATCATCCCTGACGGTTTGCTTGATGCCTGCGTTCGCTGTACCCAGCGTTATGCCTGCTACCGGGTGCATGGTGGGAAAACTGCACTGCCCTACTGCCATAAGTTAAGCCTCGTTAAGCTGAGTAGTTATAGAACACTTGGCTTTTATCGCTAAATAAATGCCTTCGATAACTTCTTTTTTTGCGTAAATTAAATTAATGCTATTGGCCATTTCAATAGCGTCATCCTCATATTCATGAGACAACTGATTTCTTATATTTCTCAAGTCTTGCCATTCGTTGGCAATATCCATATCGATATATTTTTCCATTTTTTTGATAACATCCAAAAATGATAATCTATCGATATTCCCTTCAAATCTAGCCACTAATACCCTAAAAAGCTTTTCACCCATGCTATCTTGGAGTTTTGAAAACCTAAACAAATACTGATCTATCGCTTGCACATCATCTTTGGATAAATTTTCATATTTAGTCGCAGTAAGCGGCATAAACACTGTCATGTCGCTATAGGCTTCATTTATCCTTTGCAGATGCTTGGTGCATTCTGTAAAAATCTTCTCGATTTTTAAGTTCTCTAAATTCAATTCGATTCCTTTTTCAATCGCTTGTTTTTCTATGGGTCTCGTTTTGTCTTTAGCGATAACAACATCTACTTTTTGCTCGCCTAAAGCCCTATCCAACGCGCTTAAAAACTTGATTTTTTTCTCATACAAATTGTCTTGATTCTCAGGTATAAGATATAAATCTATATCCCCGCCTTTTTTGTCATCATCTACTCTACTGCCAAAAAGATATATCTTTACTGCATCGCCAAATATATTTTTGGCGCTG
>DATBQC010000122.1:0-2590 GCA_036561065.1 Methylobacter sp.
AACGATAGTCGCATTGGCGTAAAAATTTCGACGGTTCCAAGCAGCCCCTTCCATAAAACAAGGGTCATTGATTATTTCGTTAATTATTTTTTCCATGTCCATATATCTCGGAATCTAAAAATGATCTAACAACGACGCGGCTTACTTGATGGTTATAGATAAAAGCGCACTATTACTCGCAATCCAAACCATCAACCCGCTGAAAGCCCCTAGGCAAAGCCAAGCCTCTTTTAGCCCGATTGCTCGAATAATGTTCGATATCCGCGCCCTTAAGCGTCAATTGCCGTTTACCGGCAATGATTTTCAACTGGCCGTTTTCAGGCAGCGCCACCGCAGCGACTACATAATCTTTACCGGTGGTTAGATCGGAGGTTGGGATTTGAATCAGCTTATTGCCTTTGCCTTTCGCCAACGCTGGCAACTCGGCCACCGGAAAAATCAGCAAGCGGCCTTGCAAGGTCACTACCGCCAGCGAATCGGAGTCATTGCGTATCGGCGCAGGTTTTAACACCTTAGCCCCGTCCGGCAGCGTAATCAGCAGTTTACCGGCCTTGTTCTTGCTCAACAATTCTTTTAACTGAACCCGAAAACCATAACCGAAATGGCTGGCAAGCACATACCAGTCATCGGGTTGTCCTGCCAAAAGATGCAGAAACAACGATCCAGGCGGCGGATTGAGTCGTCCGGTCAACGGCTCGCCCTGACTCCTGGCCGACGGCAGATCGTGTGCAGCAGTGCTGTATGCCCGTCCTGTGGAATCGAGAATATAAATCGGCTGGGTCGTCCTGCATTTTACCGCATCCAAAAAGCCGTCGCCGGAACGGTAACTTAAACTGGCAACGTCAATATCATGGCCTTTTGCCGCCCTGATCCAGCCTTTATCCGACAAAATAACGGTTAACGGCTCGTTGGTGATTAACGCTGTTGTATCCAAAGCTTGAGAAGCATCTCTGGAAACAATTGGCGAGCGGCGGTCATCGCCGTATTTTTCCGCATCGCGTTCCAGTTCTTTTCGGATCAGACGATTGAGCAAGCGCGGTGAACCCAAGGTTTTTTCCAGCGCGGCGCGTTCCAATTCCAGCTCGTCCTGCTCGCCGCGAATCTTCATCTCTTCAAGCTTGGCCAGATGCCGCAACTTTAATTCCAGTATCGCTTCGGCCTGAATATCGGTGATGCCGAAACGCTCCATCAACACCGGTTTGGGATGATCTTCACTGCGGATAATGGCAATGACTTCGTCGATATTCAGATAGGCAATCAGCAAGCCATCCAAGATATGCAAACGCGCCAGTACCTTGTCCAGCCGGTATTGCAGGCGTTTGCGCACGGTCTCGGTACGAAACGACAGCCATTCGACCAAAATATCCCTAAGCCCTTTAACCTTGGGGCGTCCGTCCAGGCCGATCATGTTCATGTTGACGCGATAGCTTTTTTCCAGATCGGTCGTCGCAAACAGATGCGACATCACCTCGTCCACATCGATACGCTTGGAGCGCGGAATTACCAGCAATCGGGTCGGATTTTCATGATCCGATTCATCCCGCAAATCTTCGATCATCGGCAGCTTTTTCGCCAGCATCTGCGCGGCTATCTGCTCCATCAATTTAGCGCCGGAAACCTGATGCGGCAGCGCGGTAATCACAATATTGCCGTCTTCCTGCTCGTATTTGGCACGCATTTTTATCGATCCGCCGCCGCTGATATACATTTTTTGTATCTCTTCAGCCGAGGTGATGATTTCCGCATCGGTCGGGTAATCGGGGCCTTTGATATGGTTAAACAGCATGTCCAGCGTACTGTCCGGGTCGTCCAATAACTGGATGCAGGCATAAGCGACTTCACGCAAATTATGCGGCGGTATATCGGTTGCCATGCCGACCGCGATGCCCATGGTGCCGTTCAGCAAAATATTCGGCAACCGCGCAGGCAACAACACCGGCTCTTTCAGCGTGGCGTCGAAATTGTCCGCCCAGTCGACCGTGCCCTGCCCCAATTCGCTCAACAAGGTTTGCGCATAGGCGGTCAGGCGCGATTCGGTATAGCGCATCGCGGCAAAGGATTTGGGATCGTCCGGCGAGCCCCAGTTGCCCTGCCCGTCAACCAACGGATAGCGGTAGGAAAAATTCTGCGCCATCAACACCATGGCTTCATAACAGGCAGAATCGCCGTGCGGATGATATTTACCCAACACGTCACCGACGGTTCTGGCCGACTTTTTAAACTTGGCAACCGAGGTCAAACCCAGCTCTGACATCGCATAGACAATGCGCCGTTGCACCGGTTTTAAGCCGTCGGCAATATGCGGTAAGGCCCGATCCAAAATCACATACATGGAATAATCCAAATAGGCTTTTTCGGCAAAATCCTTTAACGGCAGTTGTTCAAAATTTCCCTGCATGATCATAAATTACAACTCATCCTTTGGTAAATCCACGTGCAAGGCACGATTCCTCTCCAGGTTTTCCTGACGCATTTGTTTTCGCAGTTCCGCCGATTCATAAAGTCTTTTTTCCACATCGTTATCCAATTGTAATCTCGGTACTTCCACCGTTTTTCCGTGTTCATCCATCGCTACCATCGTAAAATAGCA
>DATBQC010000123.1:0-1857 GCA_036561065.1 Methylobacter sp.
GTATGATCTACAATGAACTTTGGTCTTAAATACTGAGAAAAACCATGACCACCACACATAGCTGGTTCTACTGGGCATTCCTGTCAGCAGTTTTCGCCGCCCTGACCGCCATATTCGCCAAGATCGGCATCAAAGGTGTCGATTCAGACCTGGCCACGCTGGTGCGCACCGGCATCATCATCCTGGTGCTGTCGGGCTTCATCTGGTTCACCGGCAAATGGAGCAACCCGTTCGCACTGCCCGCGAAGACCTGGCTATTCCTCATACTTTCCGCGCTGGCAACCGGGGCTTCGTGGGTGTGTTACTTCCGCGCCCTGAAGATAGGCGATGCTTCCAAAGTAGCGCCGATAGATAAGCTAAGCCTGGTGCTGGTGGTCATCTTCGCTGTGACCTTTCTGGGCGAAAGACCCTCGTTACGCGAATGGGGCGGCATCGCGATGATCGCTGGGGGGGTGCTGGTTCTGGCACTCAAACGATGAAAGTTCTTTTGAATGTCCGCTTTCGGCCAATAGCGGACGCTCAAAAGGTTCCCCCCTATAAAAACAAAACGCCTTCTGAGCGTTGGCGATAATGAACTGCATATCTTAATTTGTTTAAGGAACTCCTTTGGACATTTCTAATCTGTATTGCTTTATCTCATCCTATTTAACTGCAGATAAATTGGAAGCGTTTGCAAATTCTAATTTTATCACTGCTGCCATAGGTTCTCTATTCGGCGCTTGTGGTGGTGCGCTTATTGCTCAACGTATTGCTAATAAAAGCATCGCTCGAGAAGAGCTCGTAAAGGAAATTCGTAATACGAATGCTGCTATGTCCGTTGTAATTTCTATTGGTAATTCTGTTATAGGTTTTAAGAGACAATTGGTGTTACCACTGAAGGAAGATTTTGATGAAACCTTGCAGGAGTTTATGGAGCTAAATAGGGCTATTGAAACTGGTCGAATGCCTGTAGGTACTCCTTTTACTAAATTAGTTGATCTCAAGTATTTTTTGCCTTTGATTTTACCTTTGGAGGCGCTCAAAACTTTAGTGCATGAAAAATTATCTGTTGTTGGAAGGTCTTTGTTTCTCACTAACTCTATAAATGAGTCAGCTTTATCCTTGAATGGTTTTGTGGAGAGAAGAAATGAACTTGTAAATTTTTTTAAAAGTCATTCTTCTCATCTTAGGCCTGATTTCTATTATCTCTATTTAGGCATACAGAATCCTTTAGGGGGAACTGATAGTACCTATCGAAATCTGGTTGAAGGAATGGTTGTTTATACTGACTCCGTAATTTTTTTCTGTAATGTTCTTGTTCGTGATCTTAAAGCGCATGGCCTTTCACTGGCTCAGAACTATAAAAAGAATTACCGGGGCGATGTGCCTAAAGTCTCTGATGCCAGTTTCGATATTGCTCTTAATGCAGGCTTATTGCCACGCGATGAGGATAACGCAAACTGGTTTGCTCTCATTAACTAAGCCAGGTAGGGTGGGCAACTTGTTGCCCACGCAGTTACAATTAAAATATGTCTCGCTACCGTCGCGCTGATACTCCCGGCGCCACCTACTTTTTTACTGTCGTCACCTACCGGCGTCGTGGGTTTCTGTGTGATGAAGATGTACGCGCTGCCCTGCGCGAAGCCATCACCAAGGTTCGTAATCAACATCCGTTTCAAATAGATGGCTGGGTATTATTACCGGATCATATACATGCTATCTGGACATTACCTCCAGATGACGCGCGATTCGCTTTACGCTGGCAGCAGATCAAACGCCATGTGACACTATGTTGCCGGGAGCGGTTGCACAAAACTGCATGGATGAGCGATTCCAAAACCAGGCATCGTGAATCAACGCTTTGGCAAAGACGTTATT
>DATBQC010000124.1:0-9116 GCA_036561065.1 Methylobacter sp.
GATCAGTTTCCAGCCGTCAAGATCATCGCCTACGATTATTTTCCTGTGATTATCTTTGGCAACCTTTGATTTAGATCGGCTGAACAATGCCGACACGGTTTGTTTTGTGCTGTAAACTCCGGTCAGCTGCCAGTCAAAACCTTCCGATTTGGCGGTCGCTTGCTCTGTCTCGGTGCGCGGCTCATCTACCGGTCTTCTGCCTTTGATAAATAACGGCCTGGCAACCAAATCGACATAACTTTCTTCCGGCTTTTTTGTCAGTTCCATTTCGGGCAGCTCATCTACTTTATAGTCTTGCGGTTTTTCCGAGCTTATTGATGTCAGCAAACGTTGCTGCATATAGCTTGCGTACCACCACTCCACGGCAATGATCAAACACAGGCTGATGCAGACGGATGCCAGCAATTTTACGAGTTTAGTATTCATTCCGGCTGCTTTCTCATAAAACTGACTGCTTGGAAATTAATATTCAATTCATTACTCGGCTCGATCTGGTGTGTTGTCCTATTCCTTATTCCGCGCATCGGCCTTATATCTATTTGATTAATAATAATCAGCGGAATCGATGTTTCTATCTTATGCAGCACCGCCCGCAGTACTTCGCTGTTACCCGTCATCCTCACGCTGACGGTTATCCGGCTAAATGCATTTTTGCTGCCCGACTGCTTGGATGCAGGTGATAGCCCACTGCCGGGACTAAAAGCCGAGACGGGAAGCGCCTGGGTACTGCTCAATTGACCGCCCGCTTCTACAATCGTTTTTTTAATAAACTCCTGAACCTCGGCAGACGCTAAAGCACCGGTATCCTGGCTGTTCAAAAGCCCACGTTGCTGATACTGTTCTTTGACGGCTTTCATGCTTGCCACGACCGCATCCTTTCTTGCCAGAATCCGCTCATATTGCTGTAACCTGAAAACAAGGTTATTTTTGGCCTCATGCAGCTCCAGGCCTTTGTTAACCAGCGGCATGATAACGATCAGACTGACAACCAATATCGCCGCAACCAGCAGCCCGACTGCCAGCCATCGCTGCAATTTCTTATTGAGGACTTCAATCACTTGCACCTCCCGGCATCGCTGGGGATGATGTGGATGCAGTCTTAGCAACCGGGGTAACGTCAACGGTAACCTGGAAGCGCTCCTGTCCGCTGGCTTTATCCTGGGTAACCGGCGACACGAATCGGGCATTGGCAAACATTTCAGAGTCTTCCAAAACGCCGAGCAATGCCGAAGCGGCAGGCGATTCACCCTGTATCTGCAGATGCCCGTCCGAGTACTGTAAATAGCCCACCCAGGTATCGTCTTTCATTAACGCGCTTAAGGTATTGAGCATATCGACTACCGCCGGAGCCGCATTTTTCTCTGCGATCAATAGTTTTGTTTCGTCTATCATCGCATCGATCTCCTGTTGCAAGACCTTGACGCCCTTGGCATCCTTTTCTATGGCATCGATTTTTTCCTGCAAGGCGTTGACCGTCTGATATTCAAACCAGACCGGCAGCACCAGTACCGCGCCCAGCAGTAAACACGCTGTTGCAATCAGTCCCGTATAAATCAGCCGCGGCAAAATTGCGGTTTTTTCCCTCATCTCTTCCGGCAATAAATTGTAGCCGTCATAGCGATGTTCAAGATCATTCGGCGTCGCTTCATAATCAACAAATAGCGGGGACATGCCCATCGCATTGAGGTCTTCATACAGCGCATCCAGCATTTCCCTACGCGTCAGCACCAGCATAACCCTGATTTGTCCCGGCTCATGCTCACCCTCCAGCGGCTTAACCGCAAAATAAACCTGTTCCGGCTTGAACGGCGTATAGCGATCAAGTTCGTAAGCAACAACCTGGGACAGGTTTTCTTTTGCGGCGGCAGGCAGGGCCAGCTCTTTTTGAATAGCCTCTTGCCCGGTCAGCCGAAGTATTGAATACGCTTTAGCCAATCGATCATCCTGAGCCAACAGGGCCTTATACTGCGCTATGCCCGATGCGTTGCGCTCCAGTATTGCCAGCGGCTCGATTTCCTCTTCATAGGCATAAGTCAGCGCTAACCGATTGCCTTCGGGGCGGACGATAATAAAGCTCTGCTTCTCAAAAGCCCACCGGCTGATTTTTTCAGGCACCAGAAATTCAAGTTCGCGCAGCCACCAGCGGAAGAACTTTTTAACATCCAGATCAATTGTTGAATTCAGGTTCGGCATACTGTCTCACTAGTAACTGATCTTTTTCGTCGGTAAATAATGAAGCATCAACGACGACACTGCGTTGCCATTTCAGGGCCTGAAACGGCGACGAGCCCGCGGCGGCACTATCCGATATTTTTATCAACGCCTTGATCATCGCCGTTGTGCCGTCATCCAACAGCGCTTCGGTAACAACCGTAACCGCGCCTTTTTGTTCTGTCCCGCTATTGACGGCTGTTTCTGACGAGTTTGTAGGGGCGACCGGCTGGTCGCCCGTTCCGGCGCTCGCACCAAATGCCGGAGCGGGCAAGCCGTTTATCGCACTTTCCCGTCTGGCTGCAATATAGCCGTCTATCAATTCGGTATCCATTCCCGGCAGTGCCAGCAAAACTTCTTTGGACGCTTGGGTCAAATCGACTGTAGGCTGTCCAGAATAAACCGTAACTAGGCTTTCAAGCCAGTTAAAGACCTGTTCGTTCATGCCCAATACCAACTGCAACTCCTCGATCGATTGAAAGGGCTTGTTGCGGGGCCGGTAATTTAATCCCGCATCTTTATATTCTTCTTTCTCCGCGCCCTCTATGCGCACTAAATCATCCGCATCGCGCCAGTCCAGAATCGCATTGACCAGCTTGGTTTGCAGCTTGGCCTCAATTGGCGCGTGAAGCATAAGCCCTTGCAGCAGCGTCTGATCCGCGCTGTTTATATCCACCTTGCCTGATTCAGACAGCATCTGAACTCGGACTTTCGACTCCGTATAATCTATTTGGTAAATACTGCCGTCAGTGCGCCAGCGTTGCCGCAGGTCTGTATTCATCAACATCAGCTCTGCGACAGCAAGTCCCGATTCGGCAACGGCATAGGCCTGGGCATTACCGCTGCTGCCGGTGACAATGGCCGCCTCCCGCCGCATACTGAGCGCAAAACTACCGGCCATAATAGTCAGTAAACTCAACACCCACAAAACCAGAACCAGCGCGAAGCCCCCTGACTTGATCATTTGCGATCCTCTGCCGATTCGGTCGTATTTCCCGTGTTTGCTTCAATCCCTACGCTTTCAGCTTTAACCTCTACAATCATTTCCGGCCAGAAAACGCCATTTTCAGTACTGATGTTGATTTTGACCAATCGAGGCTGAGACTCTTTTTCCAGCCATTCATCCTGCCAATGGCTTTCACCCGTATCATCGATGCCAAAATAAGCCAACGTAAAATCGCTGACATGTCTTAACAGAACCACTTCTTCCTTGCGCCATTCTTCGCCCTTGGTTACCGGAAAAAATGGCGTTAAGGTCACATTGATAACCTGCTCGCCATCTTGTTGCTGCGACTGTATCGAAAACAGTTGCATACCTGATCTACCGGCACTTGCAGGAAAAACGGAAACAAACTGCAAGGCCTGCTTTTTGCCTTGAAAAGACAGTATCCTATCCTGGTTTTCCGTCTCGGCTCCAACTCTCCGTCGGCCTCTGGCATACGCTTCACCCCCTCCGGCTTCCTGCTGACGGGGGGCGACATTCACTCGCCCCTTGGAGCTAAAATCGTTCCATAAAGGAATGGCCGAAGATAAATGCCGCTGAAACAAGTTATTGACCACCGCGACTTCATTTACATCGGTTATCTTGCTTTCTCCCTGCTCCCAGCTTTGAGCGCAAATTCTCAGGCTGGCAAACAACAGCGTCACCATCATGCTTAGCAGGGTCATGGCTATCAGCACCTCAATCAGCGTAAAGCCCATCGCGTATTTTAAGCTTGGCGTAACACTTGAAAAAATGGTGCGCGATACGCACCCTACTGCCTTTCGCCGTTCGCCTTTCGCCTTGCTTTCACAGCTCATGACGTTTTATTCGCCAGTTTTAAGCTGATTAACTCAACCTGCCTGCCACCGGCATTCGCCGCGCCAGCTCCCGACTGGCTTGCGGCATACACACCATCCCCGGCATTATCATTACCCCAACTTACGATCACCTTAACTTTAAAAAGCACGACCGGCATGGTCGTAACATCCAAATTCTCAGCCGTGAATTGAAACGGGCTTACAACCACTTGCCACTGGTATTTTTCATCTTTCAGGCCGGTAGCTTGATTCGGCTGCAAGAGCGCTTCTACGCCTGTTTGGGCCATTAAAGATTCGGCAATTTGCACGGCTGCGGTATATTCCTCTGCAACTCCGGCAGTATTAACACCGGCGGAAAATATCTTCAGTAAAATCCCTAAGGAAAGCGCCAGGATTGAAAACGCAATCAGGATCTCCAGTAAAGAAAAGCCGCGCTGTCTATTTGCTTTCAAGTTCAATCTGCCCGGTTAACCAATTTATATCGATTTTCCATGCTGCATCGCCTCGTTCCAGCGTGATTCTCCCTCCGGTAGAGGAACCGTCGGCAAAAAAGCGGATGCCCGCCGTGCCTTTCCCGGTCAATTCGGTTTGCGCCGTCACCACGGTAATATCAATAGATTCGGGTATGTGATAAAGCTTGTCCCGACCTGTGACCGTGTAACTGTTGTCGTTAAGATTAAGGGCGACCCTGGTTTCCTGATGGGTCATTAAGGCCTGACCTCTGCCATATCGTAGCGCCGAAACGATGTCTCTGGCCGCCGCCTTGATTTGGGTAGAGTCGCTCCCTGACGACAGGTTAAGACCGATCACGGAAAAACCCAGCACCACAACAAAAAGCACGACGACCAGCTCCAGCAAAGTGAATCCGCGCTGGCGCGAGACACAAGGTACAAGGCACAAGGTACAAGAAGAGGAATACGCGGGCTTTATACCTTGAACCTTGTACCTTGAACCTTTCACCTTAAAACTCACTCCCAACTAACAATATCCTTATCTTCGCCCTCACCGCCTTCTTTGCCATCCGCTCCCAAGGTGTACAAATCGAATTTCCCATGCTCGCCGGGAGAAACATAATGATATTCCTGCTGCCATGGATCCAGCGGCATTTTGGCTTTGCGCAAATAAGGCCCATTCCAACGTTTAGCGCTGTCGGGCGACTCAATCAAGGCCTTCAAACCTTGCTCGGAGCTTGGATAGCCGCCCAAATCCAGTTTGTACATATCCAGCGCAGCCGCCAGATCTTCAATCTGCACCTTGGCCGCTTTGGTTTTGGATTCGCCCATATGTTTCATAACCTGCGGCCCGACTATCCCGGCCAGCATCGCAATAATGCCCAGCACCACCAATAACTCAAGCAAAGTAAAACCACGTAGGCGAAGGGTAAAGGGCGAAGGACGAAAGGCGCATGACTTTTTCACCTTGTGCCTTTCGCCTTGTGCCTTGAACCTTAATATCTGTTTCATAATGTTTTCCTGTATTTAAAAAGCCAAATCGTTAACGCTCAAAATAGCCAGCAGAATCGACACGATGATACCCGCAATCATCAAGCCTAATGAAATGATCAGCGCCGGTTCCAGTAACGCCAGCATCCGCTGTATTGACACTCTGAGCTGCTTATCGTAAATCGTCGCCACCCGCAGCAGCATTTCTTCCAGACGCCCGGTTTCCTCGCCCATTTTTATCATCTGCATCGCCATTTTTGGGAAGATACCTTTTTCCATCAAGGCGTCCGACAGGTGTTTTCCCTGTTTTAACTGCTCTTCGGCATCCTGAATAGCCGCCGCCAAAACCAGGTTGTCTACTGTTTCGCGAACAATAACCAGAGCCGCCAGTATCGAAACGCCATTACCCAATAACGTGCCCAGCGTACGGCTGATGTTGGCGGTTTCCTTATGCAAAATAATCGTTCCGGCCAGCGGCAGTTTCAAAAAACGACCGTCCCAAATCTTCTTCTTCACCGGATCGGCCATCTGAAGATTCATATAACCGGTGAGCAGGACAACGCCCAAAACCAGCATCCACCAATAGCTTTGCAGCCATTCCGCCAGCCCCACCACAATCTGGGTCGATACCGGCAGCGCCTTACCCGCACTTTCAAACATTTCGGAAAATTGCGGCACTACAAAAGTCAGCATCACAAACAGCGAGGCCAGCGACATGATCAACAAAATGGCCGGGTAGATCAATGCCGTGCTGACCGTTTCTTTTAGCTCCCGAGAACGATCCAAGTATTCGGACAAACGCGTCAACACTTCGCCCAAACTGCCGCCCGCCTCGCCAGCGCGTATCATGTTCAGGTAAAACTTGCTAAAAATGCCGGACTGCTTTTCCAGCGCATCGGCCAAGGTCGAGCCGCCTTTTACCTTTTCCAGAACCCTGCCGATCAACTTGGCCACCCGCTCGTTGTCTTCCGTTAGGTCGATCAATACCAACAGTGATTTATCCAAAGGCAAACCGGATTCCAATAAAGTTGCCAATTCGCCGGTGAACAAAGCGATGTCTTTTTGCGATAATTTGGACCGCTTGATGCCCAGCCGTAATCCCAGAAACGATTTGGCGCCGGCCGGAACTACGCGGATAGGAATGTAGCCTTCCGCCTGCAAAGTCGCAATCAACTGCTGTTCATCAACCGCATCTCTGACCCCCTCTTCGGTTTCCCCCAGACTATTAACCGCTTTATAGGCAAATAACATTAGATTGAGCGGTGAACTAACGTAAGCCATAATCGGAGCCGCGACTTCAGTCGCGCATGAACATTCATGCATAGGCGGCGATAATAACTGCCATCACCGCGACTGAAGTCGCGGCTCCAAACGCCCTGAAATTTAAAGCAGCTACCGAATAACATTAGGCTTCCGAAGTGACCCGCAGCACTTCTTCCAGCGTAGTAATTCCTTGCAGAGCTTTAACCAAGCCGTTTTCATACATTGTGGTCATACCTTCCTCAATCGCCAGCTTTTGAATAGCCCCGGCTTCTTCATGCGCCATAATCAATTTGCGCAGAGGATCGGTCATTTGCAAAAATTCAATAATCGCCAGCCGTCCGCGGTAACCTAATCCCCCGCATGACGGGCAACCAACCGGCTTATACAAAACAATGTCGCCCGTAGGAGCAAACCGTCTTAGCCTCATACCGTCAATGATGTCCTGGGTCGGCGTATAACGTTGCTTGCATTCAGGACACAGTTTTCTGACCAGACGCTGTGCCAAAATGCCGTTGACGGTGGAGGTGAGCAGATACTCTTCGAGCCCCATATCCAGCAGCCGGGTGACGCCGCCGGCCGCGTCATTGGTATGCAGCGTCGATAACACCAAATGCCCGGTTAACGCCGATTGCACGGCGATTCTTGCGGTCTCCAGATCGCGCATTTCGCCGATCATGATCACATCGGGATCTTGCCGCACGATAGAACGCAACGCCGACGCAAAAGTCAGGCCTATCTGCGGTTTTGCCTGAATCTGGTTGACCCCGTCCATCTGGTATTCGACCGGATCTTCAACAGTGATGATTTTTCGCTCGGAGGTATTAAGCTGCTTTAGCGCGGCGTACATCGTAGTGGATTTTCCGCTACCCGTAGGACCGGTAATCAGGATAATGCCGTGCGGCTGAGACAGCACCTCGATAAACTGCTGTAGGTGCTTACCGGAAAAGCCCAGTGCGGCAAAGTCCAGCACCGTGCTTTCCTTGTCCAGCAAACGGATTACCACGCTTTCGCCGTACATCGTCGGTATCGTCGAAACCCGCAAATCCAGCTCCTTGCCCAACATCTGCACCTTGATCCGTCCATCCTGCGGCAGACGGCGTTCGGCGATGTTCAGTTTGGCCATGATCTTGATCCGTGAAATGACCGCTGCGGTGGATTTGACTGACGGCGCATCGATCTCCTTCAAAACGCCGTCGACACGCAGCCTGACTTTTAGGGATTGCTCGAAAGGTTCGATGTGAATGTCGGATGCTCGGGTTTCAATCGCCCGCTGCATGATCAGGTTGACCATCTTGATGACCGGTGCTTCACTGGCCAGATCTTTCAAGTGCTCCAGGTCTTCCTCGCCCAGATCATCGATTGTTTGATCGCCAACAAGCTGGTCCATTTGCGAGCGGCCTTCGCCATACTGCACTTCCAGCGCCGCATCGATTTCCGAAAGCAGGCCGACTTTGGGGATGATGTTTTTGCCGGTCGCCAGTCTTAATGCATCAATCACAAACCGGTCTTCGGGATCCATCAGCGCAACGGTAATGTCATCATTGTGACCGCCATTTTTACCCAGGCCGATCACATGATAGTTTTTTAAAAAACGCAACGGCACGGTTTCCGGTAACTGCATTTCCAGCGGATAGTGATCCGGCGCAACCTTTTCAAACCGGCCCGATTCGACGAAAGCATCGGCCACATCCAGCTCCGAACACAGCCCCAATTTAACCAGCAACTGCGGCACGCTTTCCGATACCGACGTTTTTTGCACGCGCTCAACTTTCTTCAACTCTGCAACTGAAAGTTTCTGCTTATCCTGCAAAACGGCTAGCAGCGATTCATATGCCATAATCCTGAGAAACCGGTTGGTATTGTATGTGTGCCTTTAGGATAGAGAGTTCAACTTCTTCGATCAATAAGTACTGATACCTATCCACTAAACCCGCCAATTGTTAAATATAGTACAGGTAATCTGGCAAAGAGCATCTGTTAAGACTTGACGCTACTCATAAGTTGCTGAATTTCTCTTATCGCATCCTGATGCATAGTATTTGTTGGATTTAATTTCGCTGCATTACGGTAATCTTCAAGTGCGGACACTAAGTTTCCTGATATTTGTAAAATATACCCCCTAGCTGCAATTGCAAGGTCATCATTTGGCTCTATGCTAATGGTGTAATTCATATCCGCCAATGCTTCAGGAAATTGACTCAGCATCTTGTATGCTTGTGCCCGCATCCACCAGGCTCGTTTATATCCAGGCTTGTCCCTAATTACTCGGGAAAATTGTTCAACAGCACCTTTGTAGTCGTCAACTTCCCAGAGAGCCTCGCCTTTTTTCTGATTGTAAAACCAAAAATCTCCATTTGCTAAAGCATTGTCGAAAAATTGGATTGCACCTTTATAGTCTTT
>DATBQC010000125.1:0-2173 GCA_036561065.1 Methylobacter sp.
ATCGCCTACATATTAATTAAAATTAACCGTAACATCAATGACATAGGTGTTCTTACGTAGACATATAAGATTCGACGAAAGTCTTCAATCGTCATTATTTTGGCTCTGACGATGAACAAGGGTTCATTACCATTTCAGGCATCATAATGTGTTTCCTCACAAACCGGATTAAAAGGTAAACCAGTATGAGCCTGATGATATACGTATAGCCGATTAACTGTTTAGCCCCAGTTTCAGTGACAAAAGCAAGTAGAGGCGGCTCACCACGCTGATTGATCAGAATCTAGGTATTCCACGATATACCAATATCTAGTCATTTAACTTAGTGTGCATCCTCAGCAGATATGCTTTCAATTCAACATTTACAGGACGAATGGGGATGTCATGACACCAAGAAAACTGACTAAACAAGCCAATAGCACTACGACAAAATTAAAATCCATAGTTATTGAACTCAATTGTTGCTGCCGGATCGGAATGACTGGCTGGCTGGCCGATGCGGTAAATCCTACAGGCTTTGCAGGTATTGTGTTCCATAGTAAACGGAGCGTAGCATGAAGATTCTGGTGACAGGCGGTGCGGGCTTTATCGGTAGCCATACTTGTGTGGAGTTGTTGAACTCGGATTATGAAGTTGTCATTATTGATAACCTGCTCAACAGCAAAGCCAGTGCGGTAGATCGGGTAGCTGCCATTACGGGCAAACAACCCCCGCTGGTGCAGGCGGACGTGTGCAATCAGGAGGCGTTGCGCGACATTTTTTCAGAACATAAGATCGATGCGGTGATTCACTTTGCAGGACTCAAGGCGGTAGGCGAGTCGATCCAGCAGCCCTTACAGTATTACGACAACAATATCGGCAGCACCTTGGCCTTATGCCGGGTGATGGCGGAATTTGGCGTATTCCAGTTGGTATTCAGCTCTTCCGCCACAGTTTATGGGGATCCGGCAAGCGTGCCGATCAGCGAAGATTTTCCCCTTAAAGTAACCAATCCTTACGGCAGGTCGAAGCTGATGAATGAAGAGATCCTGCGTGATCTGTTTGTGTCCGATGCACGTTGGCATATCGCACTGCTACGCTATTTCAATCCGGTGGGTGCCCACGAAAGCGGTATGATCGGCGAGGATCCGAACGGGGTTCCCAATAACCTGATGCCTTATCTATCGCAAGTGGCAGCGGGCAAACTGAATGTGCTTTCGGTGTATGGCAATGACTGGCCAACACCGGATGGCACAGGTGTGCGGGATTATATTCATGTTTCCGACTTAGCTAATGGCCATAAAAAGGCCTTGGAAAAAATCAAACTGATGCCCGGCGTTTATACCTACAATCTTGGCACAGGCCGCGGCTACAGTGTGCTGGAAATGGTTGCGGCCTTTGAACGGGTGACAGGGCAACCGGTACCTTATCGTATGATGGACAGGCGAGCGGGCGACATTGCAACTTGCTATGCTAATACGGCATTGGCCAAGGCAGAGCTCGACTGGGAGTCAAGACGCGGCCTGGATGAAATGTGTGCCGACTTGTGGCGCTGGCAGCAGTTTTGCGCGACGGGTGTTGAATAGTATTTCGACGAAAAAGCGCATCTTTGGCCGTCCGTTGGAATACATCAAAATGGGCATAGATCCCCACTTCTCGCTATTTTACAAAAACAAGGCTTGAAGTAGGTACTTGGATTAGGCGTCGCTTTTTTGCTGTAGCAGCGCCCTTCCCCTCAAGACGATACCGGATCAAGGTAATTGTCTGCCAAGCACTTGTAACGTTGCTTGCTGTAAACATTTAACATAGCCGTATTAGGTTTAAATAACCGACCGCCCTCTGGGGCGGTCTTAGTACATATCAGCCGCCGTCAACTTGACCGTCGAGCGCAAATAAGAACACTTAAAGACCCCATCTCAGATTTGTCAGCCCGAAAAGCACCCGCAAGATACGGGGATTCTTTCTCAACACGAGAGCCATCAAGTTTTGTTTGTGATCGCATGGTGACGTCCCGCCAGCCATATTTCTCAAACAGCTCCTTATACTCGTAGGGCCTTATCCGATTGGGCGTCCCTTTAAAATAAAACATGTTATACAGCCAGTCAGGATAACGGTAAATATTGTTCGGATCCTTGTCACGTATCCATCTGGAATGGGTTTGAAGATCAACGCTTATCACCGCTACCGCATTACT
>DATBQC010000126.1:0-16316 GCA_036561065.1 Methylobacter sp.
ATGTAAATGATCACATGCTCTTGATAATAGGAGACATGACCGCAGCTCCAGTTATCAAAAGCAGCCACCCATCATTCGGATGCAATCAGGCTTGGTTTCTTTTTGCGAAGAAGGGCCAAAACGGGGGCCTGGAGAAGCTGATGCTCGTAGAAGCAAAAAACGGACGGGCTGTCCAGACCATAGAAAGAATGGTCGCTGTTGACGGCCACGTAGCTGATGATTTGGAATTGATGACCGTCCATCGCCAATGCCCGAGCATCGGTATTCGATCCGACTTCGTTGAGGAAATTGACTATGTGGACTTCCTCGCTAATTATGCGGACTCATCTCGGATTGTCTCTGATTCCCTGATATCACACACCTTCCAGAGTTCTCTCACACATGCAGACAGAACTAAATTGCTGGCGACACCCGTCCCCTCCCTTCCAGAATCTGATGAATCCAGTGATATTAGCGAAGATGTTGTCGCTGCTTTGACAGATCTTGGATATAAGATGCCGCAAGCCAAGAGAATGGTCCAGGCCATTGGGCATGGTCTTAAGTCCATGGCCATCGAAGATGCGATATCTGCTGCGCTTCGGAATGGAAAAGCAGTCTGATGGAACAAATTCAGAATATCAGGCTCGGCACTGGAATCGTTAATAATGGTTCCATTGTCATTAACCCAGTTGATGTATATCAGCAAATCCCTGCTGCTCCATCACTTACTCGACAATCAATAATGCGGCCGCTTACGCAGATATTGAACTTCACTGCTTGGGGCCTATCGACAATTGTTATCATTTTGTTGGTCCTTGCGTTATATGAGGTGATGAAAATATGATCACATCTGGAATTGTCATTGCGCACGGGCCAGCTTCTGGAAACGTACCGGAATTCCCCTATGTTCCCGATTTCCTTGTAGTCCACTGCTCTGATAATAAACTATGGTCTATTGGGCGGGAAGAAACCGAAATAGCGATGATAGAGAAAGAATCTATCACTCGATTGGAAACAATAGGTAGGCTCAAATCTTACAAAGTGGAATTTACTCAATGGACACAGGATATATGGTTTATTGCTGAATCGGATATCGAATTATCTCCGTTCCTTCGAGCAGATGAGCATATAGCTCGTACTAATCTAGCAAATAAGTTGCTTCAGCGTGCATATTCAGAAAAGGACCCATCCAAAGTTATTCTGTTGCTAGATGGGGCTAGTCGGATTATGAATATTAGCCTGGCTAATCTCGTCAAGAATTTGATGGAAGCTAGGCAAGGACATGAATCGCTATCTCAAACTTTCTCAAGGCTGAAGAGCAAGTGACTGATCCAGGTAATGACATACCTACAATCGGCATTTGTGCCGGATGTCAAAAGAGAGCAGTCCTTAAGCACGGTGCTTGTGAAGTATGTATAGCTTTGCACGGACCTAAATGTGGCAAAATGATGAGCCGCATTCGAAAAGATCGAGAATTTGCCAAAATGTGTTATACCCAGCTCAATAACGCCCAGCGGGCCAACTTTATTAAAATGTTCGGAAATCCATACGCATGTATTCAGTGCTGACTTTATTCTGGATGTCGATATTGGCGGCAGTTACTCATATAACAGCTCCTTTAAATGGTGCCGAATCTTTATATTATGGTCTTGTACAATTACTTTTATTTATTACTATTTCTTTGGAAGTCGGCACCATAGAGACTCGTGTTGATTCCAAATGGAGACGTTCATTTAGAACGGTCTCAACCATTTTTTGTCTGTCCTATGTCATTTTAGTATCAGTTTGGTCATCGTGTATTATAATGAGTGGACGATCGCATTTTATGTTCCATTGAATTTCTTGATGAAGATGGGGATCTTGTCGTTACCCATGCTCTTTTAAATGAAGCAGATGCCAAAAAATTAATTATCCAATTTGCCTCTTTTGGGATCACGGCGACTATCAATTTTCTGAATGGATCAATTGTAAGTTCTGGCGATGGCTCGAATTCGCCGCTTGAAATCGTTTAATTACACTCGCCATGTCAGTGACTGGGGTCCGCTGATCACTGAAACTAGCGGCGATCTGAGACGATTAGACCACGTCATTAGATTCAGTAGTATACCTATAGTATATCAAGAGTCGACCTCTCAGCACTCATACTGGGTATCTCTTTACGCAGCATTGATTCATCAAGAGATGGGCGGGAAAGATGATTTGATTGGACCCATTTTATTGCATGCCATTGGCCATGATCTCAGAGAATGCGTCGCAGGAGATGTCGTAAGGACTTTGAAATACGAAACGCATGAGTTGAAAGCGGAAGTAGACAGAGCTGAAAGTTTGCTTTCGGAAAGGCTTCTCGGAGAACGTGCTAAGAAATTCTTATTATTGATGGATTCTATTGCCGCCAATCCATACATCAAGGCAATTGTGAAAGCAGCGGATTTCCTTAGTCTTTATCAGTATATGCGCAGGGAAGCTCTCCGGGGAAATATTGAAATAATGCCTTTCTATTTCCGAATGTGTAAAGATCTTAACGCCATGGCAAAAAATACTGAAGAACACGAGTTCCCTTCTACTTTTTACTCTAGTATTCGGAAGGAAGCCCTTCATATTGCGCGAACATGCTTCCGAGGCCTTCAAACTGATCATAAATTGATGAGGAATATATAAATGCAAACTTCTTTTTCTTTTATAAACATTATTTTCATACTGCTAGCGGGGATAGGTATTTCATATATTAAAGATAAGTTCCCCATCAAAAAGCAGAGAATGAAGCCTAATGATTCTGAAGTAATCCCCACTGCTAGATCTAGAACTGTTGCTCTAGGAGAAACGAAAAGCGAAATCCGGGCACGCTTGGATGAGTTGAATCAGCTTGCAGGGAGATTGGATCCAGATACTGATGATAAAATTATGCGATATATAAATGATCGTCGCGATATTCTAAATATTAAGCTTGAAGCATCTGCTGAGGACCTTTTCCGATCCGTGGTTCGCTCCCATGAAGCAGTTTGCGCCGCGAAACAAATGGATGAACGTGCGGCTTATGGTCAGGATCCAGCCATGTATTATACCCTCGCCATTTGTGGCGAAGCCGGTGAAATGGGTAATAAAATAGTCAAAGCATTGCGCAATGGTAATGATCCAAAGGCTGCCAAGAATGCAATAATGTCTGAATTACCCGATATATTTATTTATGGTGCAGTACTTGCATATGTTTTAGATATAGATCTTACGCGTCTGGTAAATGAAAAAGTCCAAATCGTTATCGAACGAGCAGATTCTGGATATTATGGTGGGCCGTTGCCTAAGGCGTGATGCAAATAATTGATGGAAATGATCCCGAATCTGCAGAGCTTTGGTTCAAAGTGATCGAGACTTTGTGGAAGAGTGATATAAACCCCTTCTTCATTCTCTTGAGTGGGATCGGACATAAGGATAAAGATAAAAATGAATGGGAATTTTGCTCAATATTAAACATTGGTTGGCAGACGATGGATCTAAACACTTTCGAATGTGCCATCGAGCTTCAAGGCTATCCTATTTCAGTGTTTATCGATAAAGATTGGCGTTATTACGTGAAGGTACCCATTGATCATATCGATGATACAATTACGATGATTGATGTTATGAATGAATAATCTATTAAATTCCACCGCCTATTTTTCCTTTAAATAGAGTATAGAATGGCAGTGTATTGGCATTGATTTTCTTTTCTAGTATAGCGTTATCTTCTTTCGTATCTTGAGAAAGATGAGTTGTTTCAGCCAATCTAATAAGGCAAGTATCCGACGTTATTCTTATAAGGTCTGCTCGAGCGCAGGGGACACGTTGTAAAACAGCAAAAACATCTAGGTATGTTAGATTATCGAGCTTGCACTGTCCTGGATATCCAGGCGGGCCAGGCTCAAACCATATATTATTAGACTTATCTCCTGTACAGACCGTGCATGTCTGCGGACTTAAATTCACTGGATCTGAGAAACAAACTTTCCGACCACACGTACAAGGAGCTCCTCCGCAGGAAATGCAGCTGCATGAACAGGGGGTAGCGCCGCACTTAATACATCCGCATGTACAGGGATTGTAACCGCATAGCCTACAGTCATCCATAATATTAGTCTACACAGGAAGGTGAATTAGTATTAAACAATTGTTTAATACTCCATTAACACATTCGGGGCAGTTTGCTACGCACATATATACTTCATAAAGTATATATGACGTGTAAATCCCTTACTTAAACTATACCGTGTCGTCTAAATTCACGACAGTTCTCAGTCTTCCCAAACTTGCAAGTTTATGCTTTTCTTTTTACCGCGCTCAATCATGATAGAGTTTTTATCTGACCAGGCACGACTCTTGCTCTCGAGCCCGCACCCAAAGGGTTAACTATGGAACAAATTCGATCATCTTCTATCTATCTCTTCAATAAGGACATCTTAGTAGCTTATGTGAGAAGAGTTGTTCGCAGAGAGTTTTTTCGCTCTCTATGCTCAGATAATCACTCTTGCGTTATTGAAGAAGATCGATTGGTGTCAGTTTCAGAACATGAAATTGCTAGTATAATTCGAGAAAATAACTTATTGGTGTCTCATATATCCCTACAGGAAATTTTCTCGAATTATATCAAGAGATTATTGGCTCTTGAGATTGAAATGTCTGAGTTTGATTATAGTATGAAAGTTGAAGTGGTTTCTAGAATATCCCAGCACAATATTTTAGCTCCTTTTGACTTGGCACGTTATGAAGTATCTGCCTAGGATTTCATTATTTCAATTACAGCGATCATAGTCTCCCATCGGCCAATATTATTCCACCCTATTTCTATCTTTCCTTCTGGCAGATTATCAGGTCCGCATTCTACACATCGAATGGCCAGTTTAAACTGGCCATTCTTCTGGTATATGAACAGCTTTGTTCCTTGGTTCTTGCACGATGACCAATCACCATCGCATTTATATCGTCGCTTCATACGACGGAGAAAACTCATCGCAGAATAACTTTCAATTTCCCGTCTGACTGGCTAGTTTTCGGTTCTAAAGCTTTCTTTTCGAGATCTGTAGTCTTAACCCGGATCGTCTGAATTGCTTTTTGGACTCTCCTGAACCGGAGTTGCGCTCTCGGATCAGATTGATTCAAATCAGGATGGTGGGCCTTCATGAGGATTCTGGCCACCCTCTCAGCCATTTTAAGGAAATCCTTGGCTGATGCGATTCTCGATTGAACATCCGGTTTGGATGTTAGTTCTTGGAATATATTTTCCGGATCTTCTCCGAGAACATTCCAGGCTTCAGATAATTCCATATCTCTTTCGGCACCCATTTATTTACCTATCCATTCAAGAGATTTAAGGCTCTTTCTATTAATATCTTGCGCTGACCCTTCTGAATTATCAAATTGTGACTCTTGGAGCGCAAGGAATTCCGTCAGTTCTCTAATTGTTTTAGGGTTCTTCCCGGTATTCTTCTTAAATGCAATCATGATTTCTTGCATCGCTACAGTCTGTTCCCGAGGGGTCATTATCCATTATACAAATTGTCAATCTTGACTGTAGAGTCGTCCTGTAATAATGGGAAAAACACAGACTGTTCCAAATTTCCAAGCCCTGTGGTTAAGGCTTAGGACGGTCTACAGTTCCGCGGGGAAACACAGGAATGTCGCGGTTTTAGACAACCACAAGAACCGCAAAGAAATAATCTGCAGGAAATTCGGGGTTGTTTGCGATGCTGACATAAACCGAATAGCAGAATCACTGAAACCCACGAATTAGGAGAAACGAAATGGCACCCAAATCAAAACCAGTTACACCGAAGCAGCAGGCCGCTCGGGCCGCATCCCTCATTAAGGGGATTGACAACTCCGCATCGCAAATTCAGAAACATCATGGGATTGTGTCGGCCAACTTGAAGGAACTCGGCCCCATTCTCACTGGATTATCCAATGCGGTCGCCACCCCGCCGAAGGCTGCACCGAAGGCTGCCATTGCGAAAATTAACGGCGCAGCGAAGGCGGAGAAGCCCGTTAAGGCGGAGAAGCCCGTTAAAGCTGCCAAGCCAGCTAAGCCCGCAAAAGCAGCCGCCAAGAAGCAGGCCGCCAAGAAGCAAGCGTCGGATGATTCAGCAGTCCCGGCCAAAGATAGGCCTCCACTCCGGCAGGTGATGCGAGACATCATTACTGCTCATGGAGGTGAGGAAGTCCCGGCGGCCGAAATTTATTCAGAAGCCATCACCAAGTACGGGAAGTGGTCGCGTCAAATCTTCTACAACATCCTCAACAAGGATTCGACCTTCGTGAAGGGCGACAAGGGATATCGCTTTGTTCCGGCGACGGAGCAGCCTAAGAAGGCCACTGATGAAGATGCTGAGGCCTTTGTAAATCGCGTCAGCTCTGATGCGTCAGTTGCAGCGACTATGTAACACTGGGGTGGAGCAGAGCTATCTAAACATAAATCAATTGTAAATAGAGCTCTGTTCCAGCCTACTAAATAATGAAACTCGAATCCATCCGGACATACGCAACCAGGTTCGCTCGCCTTTGCTACTTGGAGCAAGTGTGTCCGGAAGGCCACCCTGTCATCCTCACGGAGAGACAGCTTGTGGATATGGCTAGATCAAAAATCCAAGAAGTTATATTTTCTATATATGAAGCTGGCGAGGTTTTGAATATTAAATCGCTCCTCGAGTCTCAGATTAAGAACATCGCCAAATCTGGGCTCGTTGATCAAATTTCAGATATTGATACGAGGCAGAAAGTTTTATCCACTATCGATGCCTCATCATTTGATCATCTCTTCGCAACCGTCCATTAGTATCGTCTAATTGTGGATATAAAGCTCTCTGAAGCCATTACCGGCATCCGGATGGCATTGGCCGATACGGCCATGAAATCAGAGAAGAAACGCCTTTTCGTATATTCGGATAAAGTCCCCTGTAGACCTAAATGTGCCGGATGTTGTAAGAGGCTCGTAGTTATAACGGTAGCAGAGGCCTTACTTATATACGATCATTTGATGAAATCAAATTGTTGGCAAAATGTGGCGATAGAATGCCGCAAGCAATTCCATGCCGTGCAAATATCGAACTTTATCTCCTGGTTCCTCCAAGGACGTGATTGTCCGGTCTTAGATCCAGAAACCAAAACATGTCGTGCCTATTCGGTGAGGCCTGCTGCGTGTTCCACACACTTTGTTACGTCTGCGCCGGAACTATGCGATCCTTCTTATATGGGCCCAGGCGAATATTCATCTTTGGATTTTGAAGACATCCTTGAAGAATTTCGACGAGCAGTTGGTGAAAAAATTGCACCTTATGGGATCCTGACAGTTGCTTTACCGCTTCAGCAAGCCTTGCTGCTGGCGGAGCGCATAAATCTTCAGTCTGGACTATCCCCGGAGAGAGTGCTATCACTTTTTCTGAATGAATTATGAAAACTGGTCCATGTCATTTTTGTAAGAAGTCATCGCCAAGAGCTGGCGGTGCCGAGGATGGACTAGACTCAGATATATTCATATGTGCAGGCTGCATAATAATCCTCAGGAATCCAACATATGGGCCTGCTTTTCTCAGAAATCATTTAGCACTCGAGCGTCGAGGCACGGAATCTAAGAGATCATTAAATAAGAAAATAGATTGTTTTATGAGAGCAGCAGAGGAAGCCCGAATGAGTATTATAAACAGAAAGACATCGAGCTAGGATACTCATAGGCTGAAGGTCGACCATTGGGAGCTGTGGACAGGCAACGGTCGACCTTCAAATGAATTCGTGGATCGAGGGCATAATCTACGAATTCATTTAGACTGAATCACAATCATTATTATGTCGTCAATTGAGCATTGTTTGTGGACCCGGCGGGAATTGAACCCGCGTCCGCGAGACTTCCGGTCAATCCTCGTTCACGTGCGTAGCCGGAGTATCCCCTCCGGCTGGGCTCGCGGGTTCGGCCGCGACCTATCCTCCAGTGATTCTCGGCGCCCTACAGTCGGAGCTCTTGGACGCCCAGCCCTAGTGTCACGCCAGCTTCGGTACCAGGACTATCTCCCGGGCTGACGGTCGAGCGGTTTTTTAGGCCACTGCAACGAGTGCGTTGTCGTTCGCAGGTGTAACGGCCCGCTTTGATAGGACGGGCGACCTTGCACGCAAATTGTCCTTCCGTTCCCACGTCGAAGCCATTCGGGCCCGGGTGTCTCGAACAGTTTACATTTTGCTGACTAATCGCGCAATTTATTGTGATTGCGATGCTTATGTGACAGCTCGAGGAGTTCTTCTAAAAGGTCGTCATCTCCGCCTGCGAGAGGCTCAACCTGCCGGACGGGTCTTTATGGCTTATCGGATTCCAAAGAGTCTGGAGAAACCGGAGAGATACCTTCTTTAGGTATCTCTTGTTTGAGAATTGGAGGGCCTCCGCGATGGAGACCCGGCATACCTTGAGAGAGGGTACCTGCTCGAAGCATTTCGCCGAATTTTTTTGCCCTTTGCCGATAGAGCTTCCTTGCATCGGCCCGGACGTCTTCTGAGACGATCTTCCCGTCGGACCCTCGGAGCTTAAATTTCTTTCTCGCCCCATCTATCTCTTCTATTCGCGTTTGAGCTTTTCGGCAAAATTCAGAGCCGTACTTAAGGCCTTCTACGCCTTCCACTATAGATTGCATACCGTCGAGGATATCGGCATGGATTTTATTCACATCCATGCGTTGAAGAATTATATCGACTTCTTCGACCAATCCATCCTTTATCAAAGTAGAGAACTCATCTATAATGAGATCGAGGCCTTCAATGGCGTGCTCACTACCTTGTTCTGCGGCCTTCTTGCTAAAAGAATAAAACCGGTTGAAATCGAAGGCCGGGCGACAAATATACTCTTCGGTCATCCTATTGAATTTAATACAGTCGATACTGCATCATCTGGCATCAAAGTGCATATTTCAAAGTGCATACCGTCAAGACGTTGGAAATGACCTCCCCAATAGAAGCCAAGTTGATTTGCTATAGCAACCAATTCCCTTACTGATCCTTCTTTGTTTTTCAGAGCGGGAGTTGCTCCAAGTGGATTCCACGGAACATTTATGTCAAAGGCCGAACCATAACTATGATTCGATAAAATAGACGTAGATCCTCTAATAAATCTTGCAGCATATGAACCTCCCCATGACTTCACAAGATTTATAAGTCCGGTTTTCTCCCAGGCTTGGAAAACCCCCGCAAACTGAGTTTGAGCTGCTTTGTGGAAAGGGAATTTAGTAAGCCCGGATGTTCCTAGAAGTCCATGGATTTGAGGTATTTCCACTGGAACGATATGTTGTGAATACCATCCATCAAGGACCTGTATTTCCTCCGGATTTTGTGGAGTTCCGATCGGAGTATATCGAAAAGCTCCAAAAGCAGCTTTCTTTTGGTCTTCGCTCATAGGAGCGAGACCAATAGGATGCATTGGCCAATTTGGCCCATCCTCATCATTGGAATCATCAGCCATACCTCCATAACCGTGAAGAAGTGCTGTGCCTAAAGTATTAGGACCAGCTTCTCCATCAGCATCGAGCCCATATTTTAGCTGGAATTGCTTTGTCGCATCAGATGTGGCTTGATCGAATTCAGTATCAACATCTCCGCTGAATAAACTCTGCCCGCATAGATAATTTTTCCAAAGCTTGACATCCTCGCCAATAGAGCCAATACGGAGTGTTCTCATATCGGACTCTACTAGAGGCGCCCCAGGCAGGATTCGAACCTGCGACCAACGGTTTTAAAAACCGTCGCTCTAGGCCACTGAGCTACTGAGGCAAGCCTTCATTGAATTTTGTGACTAAGTGCACTTAATGCCATCTCTGGCGGTCCGACGAATCTGGACAGTTCCCATTGGTATCGACGAAACCTGCCTGATCGCCTGCGTAACTCCAAAGAATATTGAAGCCCATATTTTCATCGATGGCCTGAACCGGTGGTTGCTCTTTGTCACATTTAGTGGCATAAAAGCAATTAGCCCCACCTGTAAAAGCAATACAAGCTTTCCTAGCTTGTTGCACATTATATGTGTCTCGTGGTAGACAATCAAGCCATTCTTGGCCTACTCCATTATCGTGGACCGTGAGATCGGTGCACTCCCGTGGATAAGATACTTCCTTTATCGATAGTCCAGAATCTGGACGTGATAGCTTGCCCGAATCAAGCTCTTTTCCACTATCCGGCTGATTCGGCGACGCCGCTTCTGCATCGTGACCGCCATCCTTCAAATGACCGCCATCCTGCAAATGACCGCCATCCTGCAAATGAGCATTCATCCTACTTTGTCTCTTAACCGTTGCATCTACTAAACCGTCGGTGCAACTGCTAGTGAACGTTGCGGAGGCTACCCCTCCGCATCCAGTGAGTAAAGAAATGACAAAGATGATGATCAGAGTGCGCATTATTATTTATTTACTTCATAGAACTTAGTATTTCCGATCAGCTAGTCAGTCCCCTTGAGATTGGCAACCGGATATAATCGGCTGGATACTTTCGCAATCCCCGTCTCTTCAAGAACGCTCAAGACTTCATCCAAATCTTTATAAACATGCCCACATTCATCCAATGGAGTATGCTTATGATTACCAACTATCCCATCGATAACTATTTGATCTGGTCCAAACCTGCGTTGGATTTCTTTCATTTCACTATCGATACGATCTTGCTTATGCTTTAATTTTCGCTTTGCTGCTCCGCGAGCTAAGATTCTTCCTGATCCATGATTCACAGAACATGCGGATTGATGCGCTCCTGGCTGTGCAAATAATATGGCTGCTCCGTGAATCATGGATCCCGGAATGAGACATGGATGCCCGGTCTTCTCCCAGATAGTCCCGATCAAATCTGGGTGACCTGCTGGGAATGCCCTGGTCGCACCTTTCCGATGAACGAATCCACGCTTCGTGGTGCCGTCCGGGAGTACCAGGGTTTCCTCCTGGACGAGATTATGAGAGATTTCATAATAGACCTCCCCTTCGACACCAAATACCTCCTGAAGAGCTTCCTGAATACCATTGACGATAATGTGGCGGTTTGCGATCGCGAAATTTGCAGCCGAATTATGATGAGCCCAATAATCCTTGCCTACTTGCTCATCCACGCGGACCCATGAGTCCTCACGGCGATTCTTCGGTAGTCCTCGAGCTTCGGCTCCCGCGTAGAAGAAATGCTCGGCTGTCTGCCAGCCATAACCACGGGATCCACAATGAACCATTACATAGACCTCTCCCGTGTCGCGATCTACTTGCATTTCAATGAAGTGGTTTCCGCCGCCGACTGATCCGAGTTGGGGAATGACTTTAGATCGAGCTTTCTCGATCTTGTTCAAGTCAGTGGTCTTCGGAATTTCGATGAACTGCCGTTCGCAAAGATCGGCTTTTATTCCGAGTGCTTTAGCTCCGTGACGAAGAATTTCTTCGGCTTTTGCCTCTGAAAAATTCTTCATGTGCTCAGGGCGTGAAGAATCAACTCCAAGAGCAACGCGCTTTTCTATTTCTCTAATCCATCTTTCTCGTTTATACCAAGATTTAACGCCGTTAGCCGTCAGACCCGGTATTTTCATATAAAGGACGCCGCAAGAAATATCATAGCCGCTCGCTGCTTGAATTATTGTATCTTCGGTAATAATAACACATCCAACCGGGACTCCATACCCAGTATGGATATCGGGAGTCGCATATACTCCTATTACGCCTTCATAAGAAGCACCATTGGCCAATTGCCTCCAAAGTCCTTCTTCTGAGGACTCATATAAAGAATCGGACAAGAAAGCATGGACGTCCACTTTCATCTCGCCGACACGCGGCAATATATAACATCCAGGAGCCTGCTTGACTGCTTGATATTTGAATGACATTAATACTTAATTCCTAAGTATTTGAAGAGAGCTCTATTATACTCCCCGAAAGGAGATTGGACTAAGATACTCGGATCTTTCCAGTCCACAATGACTCCTTCTGGACTAGATGGCTCGCCTGATACCTCCATACCATATGTAGCGCAAAGGAACGTACCACATTCGGCGAAGAAGATTGGGAAAATCCTTCTCGGAATGACTCCCGTCTCTTCTAGAGTTTCACGCATCGCTGCAGCGCGGAAAGACTCTCCCTGTTCTATATGGCCCCCTGGCATGGAGAATTGGCCAGATCCGTCTTTCCTAGCGACAGCTAGTATTTGATTCTCTCTTCTAATGAGAGTGCATGCTGCCGTCGGGCCTGCATGAGACAGGAATCTTATATCCTGTGGATACTTGGATACCCACGCCAGGAGGTCTCTATCTTCCATGATGGTGATTCTTACTTCGGATCGCTCAAAAGCTCCGATTTCTTGAATACAGACACATAGGGCATGTTGGCAGCAGCAAAAGCTTCTGCAGCACCTTCTTCACGATCTACTAATCCGATGACCCCTATAACATCGTAACCTTCGGCCTTCAAAACTTCAACTGACTTGAGTGCGGATCCGCCTGTTGTAAAAACATCTTCTAACAGGACTACCTTCGCACCTGGCGGAACCGTAGATTTTCCTTCGACCATTTGAGTTGTTCCATGGTCTTTCTTCTCTTTTCGAACATAAAGGGCGTTGAGACCACGACCACTCGTTGCACTGTACATAGACACGGCAGATGCGAGTGGACATCCACCAAGTTGAACACCAGCCACTGCAATAGCCTCTGAAAATTGCTCTCGGAGCAAAAAAAGCATGATGCTTCCAGTATATTTATGACCTTCAGCAGTCAAGGCAGTTTGTTTGCAATCGACGAAAAAATTACTTTTCCTACCTGATGCTAGTGTGAATTCTCGATCAGTACGAACTGAAAGTTCGAGAAGCATTTGCTTCAGTCGGGGTTTGTCTCCTGCAATTATCGCTTCGAATGAATCCGATGCTTTTAGATGTTCCATGGCTTACACATTACGCTAAAGAAAGTAATGTGTAAGCCATGGAACATCATTCTAGATCACTCGGACAAGTTGGATATGAAGCATATGGCGATGACGCACAATGGAAGGCTTACGACGGCAATCCAATGCCGAAATGGACAGACTTGCGATTTGATATAAAGAGAAAATGGGAAGTCGCAGCTCAGGCTATTGTTGACTTCTATGAAAAAGAATAGTTAAAGTTTCTTCAGTATTCCCTTTTTCCGCGCCCATCTTATTTTCGATAGTATATCACGGAGTATTAGTATGGTGGCATTGCTCTTTTCTGTAGCAAGATGGGATGGTGTGTCATCGATCTCATCGGCCATTCTTTGTAGTTCCATTTCAATCACGGTTTCCGCAGTGATTGATTTCACACCAAATTCGGGAATTTCTTTAATATAACATGGACTGTCTGCTTCCTCAAATGGCAGGAAGTGCCATCCATAATCAATGAGCATTGCAATGAGTTGATTATCATCTATTGAGATGTTATGCTGCTTAACTATCTTATCGAACTCTTTCTTCGTTAGTCTATCAAATTGATTAATTCTTTCGAAAGCGGCGAGGGCTGTTTTTTGAATATAGATTCCATCAAACCCGAGGCAAGTCTTTGTATGCATTGCAAAGGCTTTACGATTCCAAGCCTTGGATTTGCCACATTTCTCACATGTCTTTTTTAATCTGCTGGAGCTACTCATTCATGTCTTTCTTGCTGACTTCAGAATATGCTCTCTTGGAATAGTCAAAATATGTTTCCTTTGCGGGGACTTGAATATATTCATATTGTCCATTATTATGTAATAACATCCCCGTTAGGCGACCTCCAAAGACACAGCCCGTGTCTATACCGAAACATTTCCCTCCTATAATTTGAGATTCCCTTGGTGCCCCAAAAGAATGAACGTTGTGTCCATATATGATATTGTCCGGATGAATCCATCCTTCTGTCCAATATACTGTCCCCGGTGGTTGCTCGCGCTTCCCGTCTTTATATGGGACCATCATTTTTGTAATGGAATCAATATATCTGATGCGTATTATGCGATCTGTTTTCTGATCTTCAAAGCTAAGACCTGGCTCGAATCCGGCATGGACCACTCTCCATCCTTCCATTAAAAGAAATTGTGTTGGAGCATGGTTAAGCCATGAAATATCGTCTTGAGTCAAAGATTCCCACTCTTTACGACGTTTTTCATACGGGGTGCGCATAGGATTCTTGCGCCCAGCATCTTTACATGCGGCTTCATGTCTGAGCCACCTCAGGGCTTTTTCTTCGTGATTGCCTAAAACAGAGACCCATGAATTCTCTCGGAATCTACGTATGACTCCGAGAGAATCAGGGCCTCTATCGATGAGATCACCGACACTGACAACATTCATCGAACCGACAGAACGAATAAGTTCATCGAGTTCTTCTAAGCAGCCATGTATATCACCAATTATTAGTACTGAATCCATCTATTCGACAATACGTCTCAAGCTGCCAAAACTCCTGCAAGAAGCCTTCTGCCTCTATAAAGTCGGCTCATGACTGTCCCCAATGGGCATCCTATTTTCGCAGCTGCATCCAAATATCTATAACCTCCGATGTCTACTAAAGCAATTACTTCTGCGAATTCGATCGGTAATTGCCTTATCTTTGATCGGATTTCTGATCGAAGAGTGGAGGTACATGTTGCCTCTACATCTTGACTAGCTTTTTTTGTTGATTCTCCCACTCCGTTAGGAAGTATTTCTTGCTCAACAGCTAATCTGCGTATTTTAGCGTGTCTAATCTGATTCAAGAATGTGTTGAATGTGATAGTGCTGAGCCATGCACCCATGTTAGTGTTTCTTTGGAATTGATTCCGTGCTGCAAGCGCTTTAATAATAACATCTTGAGTCAAATCTTCAGCATCGGCTTTTCTTCCGCGATATAATTTCATCGCATATTTGATGATATCTGCCCTATGGGACAGCAATTCGCTTTCAAAAGCGTTCATCGTAACCCTCCCTCAAACCAAATCCTAGCCCAACGAATGATTTTCTGAAATCGCAACTTTAAAGACATCGAAATCCTCCATTTTGGAAATTGACCGTAGGCAGACCCTTGATCGGGGCTACGGGTGGAGGACCTCTTGGTTGTCCTTAGAAGAATGGCTTCATGCCCCATAAGCTTAAATCGCCTTGTGACTCTTGTCAATCTGATTCAACGTTCTATCGTCAGTTGGACTGTGATCAACCTGTCTCTCAAAAAATTGGCTTCCAACATGATTGAATCTGGAAGATTATTGCCTCTTTTCGTTTACGGGACATTGAGGCAAGGTCAAACAGATCATGAGGAAATGCAGAAAATTAGGGCAAAATATGTTGGTCACGTGCAAACAGCAGCTTTATATCATTTACAACATTTAGGCAATGATAAGACAGGTCTCGTTCCTGGCCATGAATCTGTGCCGGGTGAGCTCTATTTAGTGACTGAAAATGCATTGAAAGATCTTAAGAATTTTGAACTCGACTGCTATTCTGTCGCGCGCGTTAAAATAGATAAATTAAATGCACCAGTATTCGCTTTCGTTCTAGGTGCAAATTCCCTATTCGATGAGCCTGTCAATCTCCATGCTTCTGTTGCAGCTGGAGATG
The DNA here is from genome assembly GCA_036561065.1 of Methylobacter sp. Taxonomy (GTDB): domain Bacteria; phylum Pseudomonadota; class Gammaproteobacteria; order Methylococcales; family Methylomonadaceae; genus Methylobacter_A. The sequence continues at coordinate 15,513 of DATBQC010000126.1, forward strand.
ACACTCCTCAAAAAGAGGGTGATCCACCTTTAGACCCAAAGTGGGCTAAAGTCCGTACCTTGTATCAAACTCAAATGAAAAATATTTTGAAAGATCTAGATGATGCTATCAAACATGAAGATGAAAAGATGGTTGAATATAGCTACGAAAGGATGCTATTCTTGATGGTCTCGTTAGCAAAAGCTCTTGGGCTTAAGTCCTTTACCAATCAGTTGAAAGCAGTTATGGAGAAGAATTTTGGGAAAGGTAAAGAGCCTCCGCAGCTTTAACGATTGATCGGACGCGCCAAGGTCTTAACATTCCGACGACACCAAGCTTTATTGCACTGGCCCCTGTTTCGATTACTTGCTTAGCGTCATCTGCGGACATAATTCCCCCGCCAAGAATAATGGGGATCTTGAGGCCCATATTTCTTGCATGACGACCCCATTTCAATATGAGGGGCAACAAAGGAGCCCCAGATATACCACCCCCACCAAGATGCTTTAGGGGCGATTCATTACCCCACAATTCTTTCCAATCAATTTTATCTGAAGCTCTGCCAAATTTCACGGTATTAGCAATAGATATGGCATCGCAACCTGATAGCGCTATTTCAAGAGCCAATCTTGTTGGGATATCGGGGCTCAAATTTGGGATTATAGGAATGTTTAGTTTCCTAGCAATGGAGACTGCTTGGTGGATTTCGTCTGTTAAGTTATAATAATCAACATCAACATTAGGACAGGAAAAATTTATTTCTAATCCAATATTTATATTAAATTGCGGTAAATAATTACTGAGTAATTGAATAAAATCATTTAG
>DATBQC010000127.1:0-2500 GCA_036561065.1 Methylobacter sp.
AGTCTGACGGGGTAAAAGTTAGATGAAGCCTGTAATACAGGGGGAAAGCCACATAAATCGTTATAAAGAATGTCCAAGCGAGTGGCATTCAGTTAAGGCGGCCGTAACTCGGAAAACCGCAGTATCGGTATGATCTAGATCGAAGATTGATAAAGTTTTAGAACATAAAGCCGGCCGGAGTTTTTTTAATGTCAACACTAAAACTCGCTTTCAAACGGTTTTTTATATCAGGCTAGTCAAGCCTTGAATGTAGAAACCGGATTATTGATACCTGATGATAAGTGGCTGGTTTTATAAGGACAAAGTGGAATATATCGGCTTGGGTGCGGATTATCACTTCTAACCGAAGATATAAATGACTCGTGTCCGTTCGTAAGCCTAAAAACATATGTAATGCATAAAGCTAATAACGAGCTCACTTGATAGGTAATAGCGCATATTGATTGTAAAAGCCGAACCTCATATGCTGAAGTCATTTGTACGACACCAACCTGTTTTTTAGCTTAAAGAGTGTTAGAGGATAGCTACTTAACAATTCACCGCAACGTCAAAACTAATTAATTGGGGCTTATTGCCGTGAAAAGCCGCCTATGGCAACCATATGGACGTTGGATTGAAACAGTGGCTGTATTCCATAACGTCTATATCAATCTATCTATTAGTGGTGTTTTACATGGAAAACAGTAGCTTACTCAGGCATAAGATAATTAACAGTCTCATGGCTCAACGTACTGAAAAAGTTGCCGATGCCGCGATTATTATATGGGAGCAAATGGCGACCCAAATCATTTTAATTATTGGTCAAGGTGGTTTCAATTCACTTTACGAGAGAAGTCTGTTCCTGACCCAGTCAACATTTCCCTGGCTATCGGCGAACTCAACTGCATCACCGACGGGTCAACGGTTCGCAGACTTAAGAAAAAGCTTTGAAGGACAATCGCCTGTGCAAGTCTGCGAAGCAAACAGTCTGCTATTGATCACTTTTACGGACATCCTGGCCTCGTTAATTGGCGAGCAGTTAACGACCAGTATTTTACGCTCGTCATGGGGCAATAGCGCTTTGGTTGGCCTCGGCAAGGAATTCAAAAATGAATAAAAAAGTAAGCATCCGTCTTCTGAAAACAGGTGTGCCAGGCCTGGATAATCTGTTGGGAGGAGGCTTGCCGGAATTTTCATTCAATCTGATCGCGGGCTCACCGGGAAGCGGAAAAACAACACTCGCTCAGCAGATCATGTTCTCATTGGCAAACTCGACAAATCGGGCTCTGTTCTTCACTGTACTAGGGGAACCCGCCTTGAAAATGCTCCGGTATCAACAGCAATTTTCGTTTTTTGATATTAAAAAAGTCAACAAGTCTGTCCGCTTCGTTAACCTGTCCGTAGACCTGCTGGAGGGAAATCTTGAGCGTGTTTTGTCGCGCATTGCCGAAGAAGTGAAAGACTATGCGCCGAGTTTAGTATTTGTTGATTCGTTTCGGTCAGTCGTGCAGTTAACGAAGCAGAAGGAAAGGGGAGCATCTGAACTGCAACGGTTTGTCCAGCAACTGGTTATGAAAATGACCAACTGGCAGGCAACAACATTTTTAATCGGTGAATATATGACGACAGAAACGGAATCCAGCCCTGTTTCTACTGTAGCGGATGGTATTTTACGGCTTTCACAGAATTTGCACCGCAATTCAATGGTGCGAAAGATACAAGTGATCAAAATGCGTGGCCAAGCCCAGGCGCCTGGTTTGCATACCTTCCGTATCAGTGACGAAGGCATTCAGGTTTTTCCACGTGCGATTATTGATCGAAACACAGAGGTAAAGCCAATAATCAAGATAACTAGTGGCGAGGAGCGTATTTCGATGGGAATACCCGGTCTGGATGAAATGCTGGGCGGCGGCTTGCCGGTCGGATATTCGCTGCTCGTGGTAGGGCCGTCCGGTTCCGGGAAAACCATTTTGGCGACGGAATTTCTCGCCGAAGGCGTACGCAACGGCGAACCGGGCGTGATTGCGGCATTTGAGAAAAGTCCTAGTCAATTGCTGAATACTCAGTTACTTAAGTTGGTCAAGGCTGGACAAGTTGGGGTGATCGACACTCGTTCGCTGGATTTATCGATTGATGAAACCTTGTATGAATTGATCAAAATGATTAATAGCACGAAAGCAAAGCGTGTGGTTATTGACTCCTTGTCTGGATTTGAGCTGGCATTGGCTCCTGAGTTTAGCGAGGATTTTCGGAGTTCGTTGTATAGGCTAATTGCCCAGCTTACCGGCATGGGCATGACCATATTAATGACCTCTGAACTGGAAGATCGCTATACCGATTTGCGCTTTAGCCCATTTGGAAGCGCATTTCTGGCCGACGCAATTATCGTGCAGCGCTATATCGAAATCGAGGGCCAATTCAAACGTGCGCTCTCGGTCGTTAAAGTCCGTGGCAGTATGCATAGTAAGGATATTCGACTGTTTGACATTACTGATCAAGGCATCATTATTGGCGAGACCTT
>DATBQC010000128.1:0-1640 GCA_036561065.1 Methylobacter sp.
CTCGGAGGAGGAAAGCCAACGACTAACCGCTTGGCCAGCGGAAGAGCTAGCTGAGTGGCAGGCAGATACATTCGCCGATCATCTCATGTTGCCTTGGAAATTTGTCATAGCCAATAATTTTGACATTCAAAAGATCGTCAACATTTGCAACGTGGAAAGGGCCGTGGTTCTGCGCCAAATAGCGGCACTCAGAAAGTCAAGGCGCCTCTCGGGTGACGTATGTGGCGAGTGCGGAAACTTCACGCTAGTGCGGGATAGGACGTGTTTGAAGTGTGAAACGTGCGGGAGTATGACGGGGCGTAGTTGAGGCGGGGGCTCCGTCATGCCCTTTGTGGAGCAATGTAAATGGTTGGCTTGTTCGAACAGAGGGCCGTGGCTTTTCTTGATGTACTCGGCTTTAAGCAGCTCGTAAACGAAGCCGAAAAGACTCAGGCGGGATTCGACAAGCTGGCGGGCCTTGATGCCGTCATTAGCAATCACGTGAGGTGGGACAATAATCGCTTAAAACCAGAAGTTCCAAAAGAGGCGCATCCGAAATACATATTCATTTCAGATTCGATAATTATCTCAACGCCGCTCCTCGTTTCCATTGAGGGAGTCGACGGATTGGACATTCTCGCTGTGAAGTGCACTCAAGTCGCTCAAAAACTCCTTGAAATGGGCTTAATTGTTAGGGGCGGCATCTCCGTCGGCAGTGTGTGGCACAGTGGGACGAATATTTTTGGGAGCGCATATGTTGAAGCGTACCAGATCGAACAACAAGCAAGACATCCACGTATAATGTTGTCCAAGAAAGCCTCAGAACTCTGGCGGAAACCCGCCAGATTCGCTCATGATATTTGCATTCCAGATGGTGATAGCTATATCGTCGATATACTCCACGCCGCATATCTACGAACGAACGCTGCAGGCATCCCTATGGAAAGCTCGTTTGCCCAATTCAGAGCTTACATAACTTCAAATATAGAACTGCTTCCACAAGGTGAGGCGCGATCAAAATGGATTTGGTTTGCTAAATTTTTCAACGAAGCCTTGCGACGACACGGCCTATCAACACAGGCGATCACCTTACCTGCGAACAGATGCCCCCACCAAAAATGGCCTTTTGTAGAAAAACTATGTTTCTATTTGCGTAAGAACCCCATTCCGTGAGCCACCCCGATTCAGTGGCTCCGCGCGATCTTCGCGAAAGAACTATGGTTCCAGGCACAACGAGGAGCGTTAGCGACGAAGTAATTCAGCGGGACTGAGCGACTCTTGAATTACCTCCGCCGCGTTATCGACACGCCATGGATAGCAGCCACCATCCCCTAACCTCGAACCCCTAGAATCAACGGCCACGCAAAAACATAAGCGGCGGCCAGCGTCATGATCGTCACGCCGGCGATATGCGCGAAGGCTACAAGCTTTATGTTCTTGTTGTCGGAGCCAAGATTAAGCAGCGACATGCGCACGTAATACCACAAAAGCGCCAGCAGTAGCCCGATTGGATAGGCGAACAGCGCCTCGCCAAGTTTCGACGCGCCGCCGAGCTTGCCGATCCAAGTGAAAATCGGGCCGGCGATCGCCGTGCTGAGCACGAAAAGCGTCACCTTCATCAATTCTTCTATCTTGAAATCTTCCGGCTTCAGCGGAAGCCC
>DATBQC010000129.1:0-3035 GCA_036561065.1 Methylobacter sp.
TGCAACACATTGATGAATGGGCGATGCTGGAAGTTTATATGCTGGGCATTATTGTCGCATGCGTTAAACTTTCCTCCACATCTGAACTTAAATTCGGGTTTGGGCTATATGCGTTCGTGGCCTTGCTGATCGTAACCGGTATGCTGGCGAGCAGTCTGGATAAGGTTCTGTTCTGGCGGCAAATCGGGCAATTGAGAAAATGAAATCCCAAAAGACCGCCCTAGCTCAGGGTTTTATTCGCTGTCATGATTGCGGTTGTCTATCGAACCAGCTAGACAACAACACTCATTGCCCGTTATGCGGAGGCCGCTTGCATCCACGACAGCCGAACAGTTTTCAACGCACCGCCGCTTTGCTGCTCAGCGCCTTTTGCCTGTATATTCCGGCTAATGTTTTCCCGATCATGACCGTCACCCGTTTGGGCGTCGGCGAGCCGCACACCATCATCGGCGGCATTATAGCGTTAATTCACGGCAATATGGTGCCCATCGCCATGCTGGTATTGGTCGCCAGTATTCTGGTACCCTTGTTAAAACTATTAGGTATCAGCCTGTTATTGCTAAACGTTCATTATCGCTGGCAAGCTCATGCGAAAAAATGGACTATCCTATACCGAATTATCGCTTTTGTAGGCCGCTGGTCGATGCTGGATATTTTTATGATTTCAATTCTGGTGTCATTAGTTGACATGGGCGGTGTGGCGCAGGTTATCGCAGGGCCTGCGGCAACGGCATTTGCTGCGGTGGTAGTATTGACCATGTTTGCCGCCAAAAATTTCGATCCACGTTTAATATGGGATAACCAGCGCTAAAATGAATGACTTTATCGATCCTGACGCGTCAGAAGTGACCATCAATAAAAAAACCGAGTTGCCGCTGGTTTGGTTTTTACCCTTAATAGCCCTGCTGGTCAGCGGCTGGTTAATCGCCAAATCCTATAACGAAAAAGGCCCGGTTATCACGATCAGCTTTCCGACCGCTGAAGGCCTGGAAGTGGACAAAACAAAAATCAAATACTTGAATGTGGAAATCGGCAAAGTCACCGCCATCTCCATCAGTAATGATTTAAAAACCATCCTGATTACCGCGCAAATGAACAGCAGCGCGACTAATTACTTGAACAAAAACACTAGCTTTTGGGTGGTGCGCCCTCAAGTGGGTTTGGGCGGCATTTCAGGGCTGGGTACCCTGCTCTCCGGGCCTTATATCGCCATCAAACCGGGCGATGGTTCCAGGGAAGATCATTTTACCGGGCTGACCACCCCGCCCTTATTAAAACACAGCGACGAAGGTACGCAATTCATACTGGAAACCAACAATCTGGGTTCGATGAAACCGGGAACTCCGATCAATTTTCACGGCATCACCGTCGGCGAAGTACTCAGCCACAAGTTATCCGAAGAAGCCAATGCGATACGCTTAAGCGTTTTTATCAACAAGCCCTACGACCAGTTCATCAGGAAAAACACCCGCTTCTGGATCGACAGCGGCGTCGATTTATCCGCCGGGGCCGATGGCTTTAAAGTCAGAACCGGACCGTTGATTTCCTTGTTAAGCGGCGGCATTGCCTTTCGCGCCTCCGCCGAGGACACGGTTGAAAATATCCAGCCTGAAAACAGCGTTTTTCCGCTGTACGACACCTATGAGTTGTCGACCCAGATTATTTATCAAAACACCTTAAAATACGTCATGTATTTTAACGGTTCGGTTCGCGGCTTGACCGTAGGCGCACCGGTGCAATTGCGCGGCATCCCGATCGGCAAGGTCACAGAAATCAATCTGGAACTGGACAAGAAGACCGCTGAAATTCATATTCCTGTTACCGTGGAACTGGAACCGCAGCGCATCAAAGAAATCAATAACCCACACAACATAAGCGATAAAGATATTATAGCGCAGCTGATTAACAAGGGGCTGCGCGCACAATTACAAACCGGCAGCCTGCTGACCGGACAACTGCTGGTCGATCTTGATTTCCATCCGAAAAGCAAAATTGTGTTGAGCGACAATCAGAGCGTCTACCCTGAGTTCCCCACCACCGCCAGCTCACTGGATCAGTTTACCCATTCCGCCAACATCATCATGGATAAAGTGGCTAAACTGCCGCTGGAGGACTTGACGGCCGAAGCCAATAAAACCCTACAATCGTTACAAGACACATCCAAGGCGGCAACCGTCATGCTGGGTAGCACCGACAAAACCATGACGTCGGCACATCAGGTATTAAGCATTATGGAACCCGGCTCCACCACCCACTACGAACTGGAGCAGTTGTTGCGAGAACTAACTCAGGCGGCAAGTTCGGTCAAACAACTGACCGACTATCTGGAACAAAACCCCAATTCTTTAATTCGCGGCAAAAAAGAGCAGTAACTATGGCAAAGCAATTTTCAATGTGGTTAATATTACTTTTTGTAGGCACCCTGCTCTCGGCTTGCTTATCGACGCAGCCCACCCAATTTTATGTATTGGAGCCATTAAGCGAGCCGCCTTCATCGTCAGCGGCAGCTGAAAAAAAACGCCAGATCGGCGTAGGCCCGGTATCGATACCGACTTTGCTGGAGCGCAAACAAATAGTTACCCGACTGCCGGATAACAGCATAAAAGTCGCCGAGTTTAATCAATGGGCATCGCCTTTAAAAGATAACGTCACCCAAGTGCTGACCCATAATCTGGCGACGCTGCAGACTGGCGACCTAGTCCGAGCCTATCCATGGAGTGCTTACGGAGCAGTCGATTATCGCATCATTATCGACATCATCCGCTTCGATACCCGCCCTGAACAGAGCGTAAATCTTGAAGCCAACTGGGCTATCATGGATGAAAAAAGCCATACCCTGATACGCAACGGGCACACTAAAATTGAGCACCCACTGGACGACTCATCCTACCCGGCTACCGTCAAAGCACTGAACAAAATCCTCAGTGAATTCAGCCGGGAATTATCCCTGGCGCTGGAAAAAATAAAGTAAAGGCCTCGCAGAACAGGTTCTGCGCGTAGGGTCGAGACATTTTATTCTTGGATTTAGTTAAGAA
>DATBQC010000130.1:0-6670 GCA_036561065.1 Methylobacter sp.
ATAGTCATATAGACCCTCCTATTGAATTCGATAAATCAGAGTTATTTTTTGCTCGTTTAGACCCGGCAGAAGCTCATTCATTTCTTTCTCAATATCATTATATGGGAAACCTTGGCACTGTTGTTATTCCGTATGGTGCAAAATATAAAGATTCGTTAATCGCAGTTTGTGTTTTTGGAGGAGTGACTCGGAATCAAACTATTGCAAAAGTAAATAAATTCGCTGGCACTGCCTACGGGCCTTCTGGACTTAGAGAACTTCGTCGGTTTTGTATTCGCCCTAATGTACCTCGAAAGAATCTAGCCAGTTATTGCTTGAAAAGGTTTCTTAGTCTTTTTTCTTCCGAATTCGTAAATATACGTGCTGTTGTAAGTTTTTCGGATGAGACAGTAGAAGACTCAGGTACTATTTATAAGGCCTCGAATTGGTCTAACGCTTGGAAAACTGGTGGATCTTATCATTATCTAGACATCGAGACTGGTAGGCCGATACATAAGAAAACCGTTTGGGATTGCGCCAAAGGAAGCCATATGAGTGAAGTTAGATTCGCTAATAAATCCGGATTCATACGTGTAGAAGAATCTCCGAAGACTTGTTGGCTCCGGATCTTTAGTACATGATAAATGATAATTTATTCAATCATATTCTTCCCAAATTTTGAATCGCATGTCAGGACTTATTCCCACTAGTCTTCCAGAAATGCATATCTGGAAACCAAAATATTTTAATGTCTGTCCGGATGTTCTTGAACGGATTGTTTGGGTCTGCCATCAATGTGGTAATGAAACGCGTTCAAAACGAGCACCATTTGCTCGAGATGGTTCTGTCATATTAACTTATGAATTATATGGGAAAGAATGCTTGCAATTATCTCGCGTTGATAAGGAAGCCGTTTCTTCCATATCAAGTATATTTGATATTATAGATCAATTTAAACACTCTTATAATGCCCATTTTGGTGGTAAGGACTTATCATTATCATCAATGGATGAGCCTCTTTCTTCTGATTGTCAAGTTGCATTAATTCAGAGAATAATGGTTTCTTAGTATATCGCGTAAGAAGCCTTCGATGAACGTCGTAGACAGATGTCTACGACTGTCGGCGTCGAAAAACTTGCTTCCGACGCATCAAACGTCATTAATACTTATGTCCTTCTTACTACTGATAGAATCCTATCCAATCCATTAACTGAATTAAATAAACCGGAAATATTTAGCCAAATATATAGGGCTCTTGATATAACTGTTGCGGGTTGGTATATCAGTCGTGTTGGTTTTAATGAATCGAAACAATCCGTATCTGGTGTTTTTTCTTATGGCTTCTCAGTCAGATTTGTAAAAGTCAATACTAAAGACCCACAGGGGGCTTTATTTCAGGGCCCCGCGGGTCCCATCGGAAATCCTGGTCCGAAGGGTTCAATTGGTCTAGCCGGTCCCGCCGGTCCCGCCGGTCCTACGGGTGCCCGGGGCCCTACAGGCCCGTTCGGTGGACCTCCAGGTTCCACTGGGTCGACAGGACCTACCGGACCTCAGGGTCCAGCCGGCCCGACAGGACCTCAGGGTCCAGCGGGACCGCTCGGAGCTACAGGACTCCAAGGTCCACAAGGCTCCCCGGGTCAGACCGGATCCACTGGTCCTCGAGGTGTTACGGGCCCCCAAGGGACTCAAGGAATACCAGGTCCAACTGGTATTCAAGGTCCGACAGGGCCGGCTGGCCTGCAGGGCCCCGCTGGCCTGCAAGGCTCTCAAGGACCGCAGGGTCTCCAGGGTTTACCCGGCGTAACTGGCCCGCAAGGCGCAACAGGTCCGCGCGGAAGTACTGGTGCCATTGGTTCGACAGGCTCCACAGGACCTACTGGCCCTGTTGGTCTGACTGGCGCTACAGGGCCTCGTGGTAACACTGGTCCAACTGGTCCTCAGGGTCCAACTGGTCCACAAGGAGCGACCGGCCCTGTTGGACCAACTGCATATAGTCAAATAATGAATGCTTCCGGTTCGGTACTCACGCAGCGGACTATTTTGCAATTTGCTGGTGGACTTACCGCTTTTGATTCTACTGGCAAGACCGTCGTTAGGTACGACACACCAGGTTTGCCCCAGGTATTGGGTGTTAATAATACCACTTCAGGTCATGATGTACATATCACATCAGGCGATATTATAACTGGCGATATCGCCGGAGACGTGCCCATTATTGCTGCTACTGTCCCGACAGGAGTAGTTGGTGGCAACGTTAGGATTGACGGTGCTGATAGTACTACCGGTGATGGAGGAGGTAGAATTACTGTTGGTGGGGCTATTCCCACACAAGGTGAATTCAGCCATCCAAAGGGTGGTAGTATCTCCATCATTGCTGGCGGTGGCGCACAACCAAATGCTGATTCTGGCGATATTTTAATTCAAGCCCCTGCTGCTGAAACAGGTGGTGTAGCAGGTGTTATCGATATCATTGCTGGCTTAGATCTCATATTGCAAGCAGGTCGCAATGTCAATATTGATAATTTTATAGGTGGAGTGGGGACTGGTCCTGTTTTTTCTGACGGCCTTGGCAATCTTTTTAAAGTCCCTGCCCCTTTTTCAAGTCCTCGATTCTTAACTTCGGAAGCTTTTGCGACAGGCGTTGGAACATCTGCGGTTCCGATCATGCAATTAGCCTCTGTTCCTGCGAATAATATCATTGCCATATCGGCTACTGTAGAAGCAGTCGGTACCGGCCCCAACGGGCCTCAAGCTGTCATCCGTCTTCAAGGTGAATATCAGACTATTTCAGGATCCAATCCGACTGGCGTCATAACTCAAGCTGCGAGAATGTCTGGGACGCCTGCTTTAAATATGCAGGCAACTAGCTTCACTGCGACTCTAGTGGCAACCGGCACATCAGTATATATTTACGGTGCTGGTCATACTGGATGGGTCGATTGGAGAACATTCGCTCAAGTGGAATTTAGCCGGGGATGATTTTATCTAACATAATTATTTGATTCTTGGCACCATTACACATCCATGTTTTTGCCAATATTTAATACTTTTGATTCGATTCTCGAGTTCGATAATATGATTTTCATTGCATGAGATCATTTCGGCAGAAGATAACATCTGCTTATATTCATAGCCCAACGGTCTTAAATTGGGTGGTCGATCATAATCCGCCGGATGATAACGGTTTTCTCGTATAACTATTTCATAATTTCTACACTTTTCTGCATTTCTGCGAATTTCTTTTTCAAGTTCTATAATTTCCTGAATAACTTCATTTTCTCTCTGATGAGTATCACATCGTGTATCATCGCAGACATAACTTACGTCTCCGCATAATTCACACCAGCTCATACATCCATGGCATTTATTTTCGCCAGGACACTCTTTCATCAAATAAACTCCATTGGTTTTGTTAGCGCCAGTATAGTAAGTTGCGCTCCAAGTCGCGTTACGGCTTCATGATATAGAGCCGATCTATGATCCCCGCTCTCCCAATGTCCAAATTCATGAAGAATGAGATCAAGAATTGAATGTAGAGTCGATTTCTCACAGATTTTGCTAAACCATTCGATTCCAAGATTGGCAACATTATATCGCAGTTGCCGGTTTTCTTTACTAAAGTCGGCTAACGTGTTGGATCCGGGTGACGACAGGAATACCACAGTTAAATCTTCGACATTGAGCAACTCTGACGCGAGCCATTTCGTCAGGCGTTCCACTCTTCTCATATCTGCAGTCATTTTCACTAATGAATATGAGCTAAATTGTTCACTCCGACTTGGCGTGACTTTTCCTGCGGGGAGAAGCGCACTCGATTTACGAACATTCGCCCATTCTCCTTTGGACATCGCACCGGCAAATACTATTTCATAGCCTTTACTCATGGCTATTTTTGTTCCTTCTGGATCTGAAGGATCAGATATTACTGCCTTTTCTCCAAATCTGAGTCTTGTGATATTCCTAGTGGCTTCTGGGGAGCATCTTTCGTCTGCAGCGGCCTCTCGGACCCATTTTTCCGTGGCTTCATGCTCTTCAAGCCATTCGTGCATTTCATTGAGTACAGCCACTCTGATAGATTGAAGGAAAGCCGGAGAGACATTATCTCTGTCAGTGTTGAGGGGGACTTTCTGCATCACATTGATATGCCACCCACCCCCGCTTTCAACGATCGGTACCCCCATTTCATATATCATTGCTTCTTCACCGAATGTTGGTTCATATACTTCGACAGCAGTTCGACGATTGAGCCGCTTTAAGAATCCGTTTTCATCGGCAACTTCTGTTTGAAGAGTTGTAGATATTGTTTTTTTCGGAATCTTGTTATATAGCACTTTCCCATTCACAAATGTTTTACAGCTAGGAGGAGGAATCATTTTCGAGGCATCATTCAACATCATCGTGCGCTCAGATAGATCCATAGGGATTATCGCTGCGAAAGTGGTTCCTTTCTTCTTCCTGCCAGATCCTTGATATCTTCCTTTTTCTTTACTCCATATGATTTGGCCTTTAGTTGTGGTTAGAGTAGCTGATTCGCATATGGCGAGGATGAGTTTCTCCCCCAGATTAAATCTGCCTCTTTTGTTTGGATCATTTTTCTTTTCGCTTTCTGCGAAAAGAGTCCAGGCATGCGATAAATTGGAAAATCCAGCAGGATTGTCGTCTGAAACAGTGACTTTAACCAAGCCGTTTTCAGGCTGACCAACATGAATTTCGACTTGGCTTGCATCGGTGTCCCACGCATTCTGAATAAGTTCAAATAAAACAAAGGACTTTCCTTTCCTACCGAGCAATTTTGCCAAGCCCTCTCTATCTACTTCGAACCAATTTGGGGATTGCTCTGACGTCATTTGTTGAATCTTTCGAGCACTTTGTTAATAAATTGCCGCCTTTCGGCGACAGTTTTGAATTTGTTTGATATCGATACGCCGCATCCGAATGCCTTTATCGATGCCCATATTTCATCGCTCCTAATCCAGACTCTGATCATTGCTGGATAAGATCGATTCTTTGACCGGATTTTGCCGCTGCCTAGATATATATGACTACTAGTTTGTGTCTCTTCTAAACTAATGAATGGTATCTTTTGAATCATCTCTCTTAATTCATCAGTCATTTTCAAACGTAAGTACTTCGATACGACTTGTTGGTCGTTCTTCATATCACCTAGTATAGTGGCATAAATCCGATTTTCGGACGCTCCGTCCTAGGCTTCCTTTATGGTGGATGTATCATGGGTAAGGCTTTGAGCCGAGTTGCCACCTATCTCTCAAATTTGTCAGCCGATGGGTATGGCATCAACCAACTTATCGCGGGAGCGGCGAGTTATCTCGTCGATTCCTATTTTTCGAAACTCGATGAACGAGCTTCTCGAGGTCGAGATAAGCCTACTCCTGGCGATCTCGATGCTCATATTAAAGAGCTTTGGTTAGGCTGTGAAATTCATAAGGCGGTATCCCTTAATCAGGGGTATCCAGCTTTCGCTAGGAATTTGCATGCGTGGGCCTTTACTCGCATGTTCCGCGAATTTGCTGGGTCAACGGCTACATATGATATTGTGCCATTTCTAGACAGCTATGAATATAAGGATTATCTAAAAAATTCAAGGATGTTCCGTATTCAGTATGAACAGATGTCAATCGGTCTAGGGAAAGTTGCTACTCTTCCTATTTTCGGGACTTTCTTTGTCCGCAATAATGTTAGTGGCGCCCACTTAGTTGTTACTATCGATATTTGTTATAATAGTTCATGTTGTGATTTCAATGTCATGTCGCATCCTGAACGCCAAGGAGACGCTGAGAAGTTCCTTGAAGATCTCAATGCTTCTATGCGCGCGAATGATATTTACTTCAAACAATGTCTTTCATTCTTGAAGGGACGTATCGATTTCATGCCTGTCATCCCAACATCATGGGGTGAAGTTATTCTGAAAGAACGAGTTAGGGACCAAATTCGCGATAATTCAATACAAATTGTAGCGAATATGTCGGATTTGGCCTCTATCGGCATGTGTCCGAATAGGAACGTTCTACTAATTTCGCCACCGGGAATGGCGAAAACTATGATGTTTCGAGCCACATCAAATGAATTGACTGGTAAAGCGACCCGTATTTGGTGCACAGGTAAATCAATATATTATCCAGAGCATGTGACCAGCCTTTTTGAAGCGGCACGGTCCATGACTCCATGTGTTGTATTTATTGAAGACATGGATCTATTCGGTGGTGAGCGTAATATGATTGGTCGTGATAGCACGGTCTTAAATGAATTCCTCGCACAGCTGGATGGGACTGATTCTAATTCTGGCATAATAGTTATGGCGTCAACAAACGACGTTGCGTCCATGGACGAAGCTCTCGTAAATCGTCCGGCCAGATTTTCTGTGAAAATCGAAATACCATATCCTGATGCAGAAGATAGAAGCAAAATGCTTCTATCTTTTCTCACAAACTATAATGCACGTCCCGATAAAACAGTTTCCCAGGAAATCTGGAGCAACATTGTTGCCCTCTCTGAAGGTTTCACTGGCGACTATATGAAAGAACTTGCCCGCACCCTTATTATTCATGCGACAGCCGGTGGAAGAAATAAGAATGGGGCCGTTGCCTTTAACGCTGATGATATAGTCACTGCTGGTGAGCAAGTAATGAAGGGCTTCCAAATTGGTAAGAAAGTCAAGAAACATATCAACGAT
>DATBQC010000131.1:0-1524 GCA_036561065.1 Methylobacter sp.
CACATTCGCAAACGATGCCCAACTAAGCGGGCGGCGGCGAGGGTAGCGGCTCGTCATCGACGCCAGGCTTCATGCTTGTGAAACGACGTGTGTTCGAGGAGCTGTATGATAAGGTTCCACGCTTCAAGATCGAGTCCGACACCGATGACTGGCACCGTGAATTTTTCGCCGCGAGCATTCATCCCGAGCGCGAGATTCTTTTAAGCGAGGATTATCATTTTTGTGATCTTTGGCGTCGCCATGGAGCGCAGGTCTTTGTCGCTCCATGGCTAAAGCTAGCGCACATCGGTGGCGTGAATCACGCGGTTATCGCGGCTAATTATGGCTTCATAACCTTGGTTCCCCACAGCTCTGAATGGATTCAAGTATGAAGAAACATCTCCTACTCAACTTTTTGGTTGGTTGCCTGCTTCTTGTCGGCATGGAATTTGCACATGCGGATAATCCGGGGCACCTGCCACCAAAGTCAATCTTGGCTAACCCTAATTCTACTCCGGGGAATGCTGTTCCCTTTCAGCTTGGCGCGATCTTTGCTCACAGTATCAGGATGTCGGATGACGCGACAACGGACAACGCGCGTTTTGTAACAGCGTTAAATCTCGCCATGAATGGCATACCCGGAAGCATCCACGGTCTTCCTGTATTCTTCATGGCAAATCCAACAAATGCACGGGGATATTCATCTTATTATTTTTCCAATACGCTTGACGTCACTGAAGAGGGCACGATCAATTGCGGCGACGGGTCAAGGGTTGGGCTAACCCCACGGGTTTCTCTAGTTTTTGCTCCGGGCGTTCCGGGCGTTCGTTTTGACAATCCAGCCAACGCCCAAACCGGAAACGGCACTAGACAGGCCAATATAAACGGCTGCCACATTGTATCGCTAGGATTCGCGCTTTCCCGGATTTACCCGACCGTAGGCAACCCGACTATTTCAACGCCAGCATTTCAAAATGAGGCTTATGCGCCGACAGCAACAAGGATTTCTGTTGGGGACGCTCTTGCTGTATTTTCAATGTATAATTATGTCGCTGGGTTTTCTGGCGGCATTACTGGAAAACTCTTGACGGTTACATCTGTGGTAGACAGCCCCGCCGATCTCGTCGCGGGAATGATGATTCAAGGTAATAACATTCCCAACGGAATATATATTGGGGGCTCGGGAACCACCGGGGCGACTTGCGGCGGCTCCGCTTGCACTGGGACAGGAGGCGCTGGCACTTATTTGCTTACCTATTCAATTGCCTCGCCGCCTCTCGCTTCACAAGCGAACACGGGAACGCTTACAGGTTCATTTAATGGCGTGACTCCAAGCGGCCCGATTGTCACGCCTGGAACTACTGTCAGGAGTTGCACGGGCGGTCCCGGCTCGTTGTGCGGGCCATATAATGGTGGCTCAAATACACTGACGCTTTCCAACGCACCGACCGAGGCCGAATATTTTGTTGTGTGGCTGTTGCCGGGGCCAAATACAACATTGCCCGCCGGCTCACAGATGTACAATATAACTACGTCGTTGACTGG
>DATBQC010000132.1:0-1776 GCA_036561065.1 Methylobacter sp.
ATATCCTCAGCCATCGTTCCCAAGTAGCATCTACAATATGGATGGCTGGGATCCCGCATCAGCTACCAATCTCAATATGGCTCGAACCTGGATCGCCGAAGTTCAAAAAAGAAACCATACGATGAAATATGTAGATAAGCCAAATGGCAGCAATTCGATTGAGAATAATCAATGGCAATTAGCTGAAAATGCGGCCAAAAATGCGAGTAACATTAGCCCTGCTGACGTTCAGCATTTCTTTATCAGGCAAGATGGAGTTGGGAAACAAGTACTTCCCTATGCTCCCAATGCGAAACCTTACATGAGTTTTGGGCCGTTCATTAATACAGGTGGTGGAGATGTGCCACGCGGTGACAATACTTATATTGACTTCTATAAGAGGGTTAAATGAAAAGCTGCTTATTGATCCTTGCGGGCATATTCCTGATTGCTTCACAAGCAGATGCAGGGCAACCGGATTGTAGTCAATTCAAAGCGTTTAAAGGAACGGTCGATCATTATTACAAAACGGTAAGAACCGATTTTCGACCAGCCATGAATGAGATGTCGAATTTTCCGTTGGCGGCATCTTGTTTCTTGGTGCGCGATCTTAAACAGGTTAGCCAAAAAAGATTAAAGACAGAGCAAACTGGTTCAATTAAGCCGATCTGGGCTCTCCGAGGACTACGATACTTAACCAACTGCAAAGATTTCAGGGGAAGACTTATTCATGAGGAGTTATTAGATCCGAAGGGCGCTCGCGGGGAATATCTTTTGCGGGATGGTATTGAGCAAGTTCGATTCTTCAGGACCTGGATGTCACACGATACTTCAGTCGTTGCACCTGCAGAAGTGCAGCAACAAATCATTGTGCAATGGCAAGACTGGTATAAGTCAGAGGCCGCATCGTTTTCTTTTCAACAATGCGGAGACGTAGATGACTGGTACTTCTAAGGCTACAAATTATGCCACCGCGGGTTTGAATGCGAACGCGAATACCGCCGCCAGAGCCAGACATGCAAAAGCCGCCAGGTAGTTCCAGGCCATCTTTTCCTTGAGGAAAAGCATGGCGAACACGATGAACACGCTAATGGTGATCACTTCTTGAAGTATCTTGAGCTGAAAACCGGTGAACTCGCCGAAACCCAGCCGGTTGGCCGGGATGGCGAAGCAATACTCGATCAGCGCGATAGACCACGACACCAATATCACCTGCCATAGCGGCCACGAATGCCCGTATTTCAAATGCCCGTACCAGGCAAAGGTCATGAAGATGTTGGAGATGACGAGCAGGAAAACAGTGGTCATGGTCAGGGTGTCCGTAATGGCGGTAAAAGGTTAAAATTTACTCTATTTGATCAGGATAGACTAATGCTTACCGAAACCACCGCAAAACAATTCGCCCAGCACTGGGTGCAGGCATGGAATAGCCTCGACCTGGACGAGATCATAAGCCACTACACGGATGATGTGGTCATCACCTCGCCCGTTGCCAAAGCGTTGCTCGGCTTGCCGAACGGCGAAGTCAAAGGCAAGGATGCGTTGCACAGTTACTTCAAGCGCGCGCTGGAGGCTCACCCTGATCTGAGATTCGAACTGAAAGACGTCATGTGGGGAATATCCAGCGTGGTGTTGTATTACGTCAACCATAAAGGTACGCATGTCGGCGAATTCATGGAGCTGGATGCGAGCGGGAAAGTGGTGCGTATGGTGGCGAATTACGGTAGTTAGATTGATGAAGTCACCATCCCAAATCACTGAAAAAAGAAACCGGCCATTGAGCCGGTTTTTTGTTGT
>DATBQC010000133.1:0-1802 GCA_036561065.1 Methylobacter sp.
AAAATTGTAATCATGGCTAAAGCACTTGCACATATCGATGGAATTATTATTCGCTGGGGTCAGCGTCATGATAGCCAAATCAAGCCGAGCAAGGGCAGGCTTCCACCTAAATCAACGAGCAGCAAGTTTCAAAAACCGAAAACGCCAAAAAACGTTCGACAGACATTGCAATCATTGGCGAAGAAAAAACCTCAGGTCATGGTGAAAGTGACAGGCGGAGGCCGCAGCATGTCAACGATACGGGCGCATTTTAAATACATCACTAAGCACGGTGACGTAGAACTTGAGAATCAAGCAGGCGAAGCTTTATCAACAAAAGAAGACATCGAAGATGAATTGAAGCAGTGGGAGACTGGCGGTTATGGAATCCGTAAAACTGAAACAAGTGGATTTATCACTGAGAAAACACCCTCTGGTGGCACACGCACCTATCATCCTGATAAACCTAATGAGAAACAACAAAGCAGGGAGGCCGTCAACCTGATTCTATCAATGCCGAAAGGAACAGACCCCGAAAAAGTCAAAGAGGCCGCGCGCCAGTTTGCGAAAGAAAATTTTAGTGCACGGCACGAATATGTATTTGGTTTGCATACTGACCGCGATCATCCTCATGTGCATATCAGCATTAAGTCCCGGTCATTCGTGGATCAAAAACGATTGAATACACGCAAAGACCAAATTCAGTCATGGCGTGAATCGTTTGCCGAGCATCTTTATCAGCAAGGCATTGAAGCAGGAGCGACGCCCAGGGCGACACGAAATGCACTGAGCTATCAAAGAAATTTCAGAGAGAAAACGAAAGACGGCGATTTAAAAATATCGCGTGACTATGGCATTCGGACACCATCACCAACCATGCGAAAAATTGCGAAACAAGAGCAGCAAGCATTATCAAACGTCATCGATGCTTTAGAGAGAAGTCCCGACCAATCAGATAAGCAAATAGCCAAATTATTTTTATCCGAAAAAGATTTACCATTTTTTGATAAGGAAAAACATCACCATGCCCAACACCAACGACGACTCGCAAGAGCCAGCACACTTCAGTCCGGTCTTGAAAGAACTACCGGCAGACAAGCAACCCAAACCATTTCCAGCTTGCGCGACGTGCCCCGTCTCGATGTGGATAAACGCGGCAAATGACGTTCTGAAATGCTACTGTTCTCGAATGCATGTCATGGTTTGGGAGGTCACTACCGGCGACAACGCAATCATGCAATGCGACGGCAGAGAATTGGCAATAGCCCAATTAGAAGCGGGGGAGGAATAAATTTGACAAAAAAATAACCCGCGTCGAAAATCAACCGATTTTGCAATTCGCATAAAGCGAACTTTTTAGAAGTCCATTACAACAATTTTTTATTAAGGATCATCATGAATAACAAATCTATTTCTCGTATTATCGTCACAGCGGCCATCGCCTGCGCATCACTCTTATCTGGTTGTGCATCGGTAGCTGTGTCTGACGACGCTATCACAAAAAACACCGCCGCGCATCTTGGCGTTGATGCAAATAGCTTCACAATTACAGACCGCGAAAACAACGGCATCAAAACTACTTACCTGGTCACGCGCAACAACGGCCAAAAATATAACTGCTATGTAACAGGTGGAGTAAGCATCACTGGCCGCGTTGTGTCCGATCCGATTTGCCAAGAGATTGCAAAATCGGATAAGCCCGTTCGTGCTGCTTCAACAGGCACCACGGCACCGGCTGCGAATTCCCAATGCAATGCACTTTTAAAAGCTGCTGGTAAGTGCTAATTTCAAATGCACGGACACATCAACGTTGATGTGTCCGT
>DATBQC010000134.1:0-5995 GCA_036561065.1 Methylobacter sp.
TGAGAGAACCTGATGACCGGAGTCATCGACGATCTTTGGAGATACCCCTTTAAAGGGGCTCGTGGGCACAGGCCGGAATTTTTAACTATCGATCCCACAGTCGGGGTCATGGAGGATCGACGGTACGCGATCAGACGCATAATAGACCTTTGCGTCGAATATCCGAGCGAACAATTCAAGCACTATGCGGCTGACAGTCTGCCAAGTTGATGATGCGTTTCGTCGCTTTTTTGGGCTTGTCCGGATTGGACTTGCTTTCGTTTGGGTTAGAACGCCTAGGCTCAGGACCATTAAAGTTCTTGCGTTGAGGTGAGTGGGCTGATTCCGAAGCGGGGCGAGGAGGCTTCGCCATGGCTGATTTGTTTTTGCTCTCTGAGGCGCAGATGTGCCGGATTGAGTGTTGTTTTCCGCTGTCACACGGGATTGGCGGCGGGGCACCAAAGGCCCGCTGACATGTCTCTTCGCGGCCCCCGCCGTGTCCGCGTTGCGGATGGCCATAAGCACCGCATGCTCGATAATCGTATGCAGTGCATGCCGGGCGATGAGGTCTGGCTCGTCGGCGAACGCCGGTCGACTGGCGAGCAAAAATACTATGTGTCGAATTTACCCGCCGATGCGAGCCTCAAGATGCTCGCCACCACGCTTAAAGCCAGATGGGTCTGTGAGCAGGCGCATCAGCAGCTCAAGGAGGAACTCGGCCTCGCCCACTTCGAAGGTCGATCTTGGACCGGGTTACACCGACACGCCTTGATGACCATGATCGCCTACGCCTTCCTCCAATCCCGCCGCCTCAAAGCAGCGGGACGGAAAAAAAAGAGGCGGGGGACCGCCGCCACAACCGAGCATGCCGGCCATCAGGCAAGCCCATCCTCGACCTCTTCGCACGGCCTTCGCCCAGGCGATGCCCCCACTGTGAGAAACTCCTCCCCCGCGCCGTCAAACCTAAACTGCCAAAGTAGTGCTAGAGAACCGCACCTGACCGTCCCCGTCTGGCGGGACAAGTCAGGGCGCGAGTTTTCAGAAACATTGTGCGTCTCTCATGCGTAAGCGTGCTCTGAAGACCGCCTTGCATGTCCGTCGAGCGAAGCTCGATGGAGTGAGGGCGGAGGGCAATGCCCCGATGGAAAGCTGCTTTGGCACGATCAAAACCGAACTCGTGCATCAAGCTTGCTACCCTACCCGGAAGGCTGCCCGGCACGATCTGTTAGTTTACATCGAAGGATATTACAATCGTCAGCGGCTTCATTCCGCCCTCGGGTATATCAACCCCAAACAGGCAGGGCGCCAAGCCGCTTGATTCGGTGTCCACTAAATCGGGGAAAGGTCATTACGTGCTACCTGCAAGGCAATGCACGATGGCTTCCTAAATAGCTTTAACGGCGACCTCGAAGAAAAACGCCTCCATAAAAGGCAATTCAGCGACGTGTCTGTGTCAGGTTCTTGCTACTAATCCGCAAGCGATTAACGTCAATCGGACACATTCCCAGCTTAGGGGATGTCCTCATTGTCGTAAGAGGCTAAGGTCGATCTGTCGATGATGCAAGCAGCTTCTATAATTGCCTTGAGCGATTGGCTGCCCTAAATGGTAACTTCATCTATTTGCAACGGAGCTAACAGCAAATCGCTAGGATATTTGGGATACATTGAAAATATCCGTATCTCTTGAGCACAGGCGGCGGAATAAAGGAGCGGTTGAGGTGTTTTGTGATGCAAAGTGAAGCCACCCGATCTGATGACATTATAGAAGTTGCAACATTGCTATTTAGAATGAAGGGCTATCACGCGACCTCCCTCCACGATGTCGCGGAATCGTGTCGCATGCAAAAAGGCAGTCTCTATTATCACTTTTCCGGTAAGGAGAAACTTGCTTTTGCCGTCATGATAGCAGTCCAAGCTTATTTCGATAAATTTATTCTCAACTATGCCTATGAAGGCAGTCTATTACCGCAAGAACGCATTACGAATATCAACGACGCGCTCATGAAATACTTTACTGCAGATAACAATGGTTGCGTATTCGTAAATTTCTCAATTGAAATAGCGGATTCTATTCCGGCCTTCGTAGCGCCTATTCGGCGATATTTCGAATCCTGGGAGAATGCGTACCAAGCCGTTTTTAGGCAAATTTACGAGGCTGATCGGGCCAAAGCGCTAGCCGAAGATTTTGTATCCGATTTACAGGGAGCGCTAATCATGTCGCGTATTACAGGCACTGATGTGCCCCTCCAACGATTGTCTGCTCGTCTTCTTCAAGCTTTTCAAACCGATCTTTCAATTGAACAGGGGCCATCTTTGTCGAAGTTAGACTTTGTACCCGTAAAAGCACAGTATAAGTCTAAGAAAAAAATATCTAACAAAGGCAATCGCGGTTAACCTGCAGCTCTGCTCTAATATAATTTAACGGGGAATTCTAAAAATATTACATGAATACTACTGAGTCCTCAATACCCTCCTCTCAATTCATTCCAACGCCACACGTCGCTCCTATTAGCCTTTTGAATCAGGCTTAAGTGGGCGCGAACAGATTTCCGCTTCTGTTTTGGCGATGGCTAGGCTATAGGCTAAAGTCTCAAGCTGTGCGGCGGTCGCGAGCGAAATGAGATGACGTAAAATTTCCACCATGAACAACTCCTCGCAATTCCCGCTAACCGTAATTTCTCCTCTTTTTGTCATGGCTTAGTTCTTTCGATGTCTCGGTAGCGAGTTTTTTGTAGGGGATCGCCTTAATTTTAATTGATATCAAAGGAAGATTTGACTGCGAAGTATCGGTAACTACGAAGATAAAGAAAATGAATGATAGTGCGGGTCTCTATCTTTCCTTTTTGTGGGCCAGCTTCAACTTCTCTTTGGCAGTTGGCCTCTCAAATTTCGTTTTCGTCCGTTCTCCTGAAACGATACCCGTCGCCCCCGTAAAAAAAGATAACTCCACGTCAGAGGAAATGCGCTTAACTTTGAGACGCTCGCGAGGCGACCGCAGGCTGCTTGCGCTTAAGACATTCTTGGCTTCCTGCTCGGCAATGCCGAGCAGGTGTACCAATTGGTTGCAACGGCGCGACTTTGCCAGGCTCGCTATGTCGCCCACCATTTGAGCAATATAGTCGGCTGTGTATTGCGTTTTGCTCGCATCGCCGCCGTTCGCAGGATCGGATATAGTTTTGTCCTCTGCCATAGACGCAAAAAGTCTTTCAGTCTCAACGGAATGCGATGACATAAATGGGACCTCTTAAGTGGGATCAACCAAGATTTCAAAATGTGATACTTTGTGACATTTTATGTTCTGACATAGTGTACCATCGCGGCAAATATTAAAATTACAATGGATGGAGGTCCAGACCCATGTCATCTCTATTGTGCAACCGAACTATTTTGACGATTCTTCTCTTTCGTTTTGTCTATTTTAAATCAGTGGAGTCTATGCCCTTTTTTGGCAACAGAACAGGTTTGAATACTTAATTTTACACTTGTGTGAATATTCTACCAAACGTTTGGTAGAAGTCAATTAAAGTCTAGCTTCAAACCAAAAAAATGGTTCGTCAGGCTTATGATTGGCTGATGCAACAACTCGTTGAAAAGTGCCGCTTTGGTCAATCCTTTGGCCACACATCGACTGCGGACGCATGCATTCCGTTGCAATCGATCATAGGTCGCTCAAACGAACCGACGCGCATACGCCCAGGCTAAAGCTTGATCTTTCGGCCAAATAGTAACGCTTGCGTTCGTTTATCAATAGGTCGTGACGGGTGAAAGCATCTCGCGTGTCTATGCCGTGGGGGACTGTCGCGTTAACTGGGCATAAGATGGCTGGCCGTATAGGTGATCTTTCTTGAATCGGGCGCGCGGAATGGATACATCTCCGATTTTCCGAACGTGTGCGTTCAGGATGCGCTTACTTGGTCGTATCGCAGTCGGTATCGGCACCGTAGCGACTTAAACCCGTTACCGCATAAATTACAGGCCAATTCGCAGATGATAGCCAGATCGAAAACTCAATCCCAAACTGCCCGTTTTTAAAAGTTCTCTCCAAAGCCAGGCTCTTGTGGGGAAGCCGACAAAAACGTGGTCCAGGGACGAAAAAAGGCGCTAATCTTCAGCTGAATCGGCACGGGTCCAAAGGTGAGTTTCAATTTGGGCTCGGACCAACAAGTCCGCCACATTATGCATTCCCGCATTTTTCGCTTGATGGGCTAACTCTCCGGCAACCGATCTTATGTAAATCGCCGTGGTTAACCGCAAGTGAACGCCTGTCGGGAGGAGCTTTGCAGAGCAATCATCATCGCGCCTTTCGACCAGCCTTGATGCCATTTTACGTGATTGCTTGGGCCGCATTTTGCAGACCTTTCGTGAGGAAAATACCAATTGGAGGCCATTAAAAATATATAACTTTCATATATTGTGTCTCTATGTTTTCATCGATTATAACATTTGCTGCTACGGCTTAATTTTTTATTACAAGATTGCCCATCCAGGACGAGCCCGATGCAAATGGTTCAAGCCAATGCATGTCCGAGTGGTCTGCCCCTATTGTGTGATCCGAGCAGGATGTTAGTTTAAAATTGGTGGCCATGCCAGCGATAGAGCGCCCGGCGGAGCTGATTGAATGTGCGCAGCCCGGCGCGTTGAGATGAGAACTTCTGGTGCCGGCGGCTTGTAGCCTAGCGATGAATGAGGCCGGACCTCGTTATAATGCTGTCTCCAGCTTTCGATGATGACCCTCGCTTCCGCCAGCGTGTAAAAAATTTCGCCGTTGAGCAGTTCGTCGCGAAGCTTCGAGTTGAAGCTTTCGCAATAGCCATTCTCCCAGGGGCTTCCTGGCTCGATGTAAGCGGTCTTCGCTCCCACCGCGGCGATCCAATCTTGCACGGCGGTCGCTATAAATTCGGCTCCATTATCGGAACGGACATAACCCGGAACGCCGCGTAGCGTGAACAGGTCAGCCAGGACGTCGATCACGTCTGTGGACTCGAGCTTCCGATCGATCCGGATCGCCAAGCATTCCCGGGAGAACTCATCGATGATATTCAGCATGCGATATTTCCGTCCATCATGGGTGCGATCTTCGACAAAGTCATAGGACCACACGTGATTGGGATGCTCCGCCCGCAAGCGGATGCATGACCCGGCATTGAGCCAGAGGCTTTTGCGCTTCGGTTGCTTCTGTGGAACTTTCAGCCCCTCCCGCCGCCAGATACGCTCCACGCGCTTGACGTTGACGACCCAACCCGCCGCTCGTAAGGGCGTTGTCAGAGCAATGGCAGGCCGTCTGTCTGTGACATAGCTACCCCAGACCCATGTGCCTATCAGGCTATGAGCGCTCGCCACTCGGCGAGCGTAGCCGAGCGTCTCTGTTTGTAGATTTGGCGGGCGACGAGATGACGTTCCTGGTTGAAATGGTTGTGGGCCCGAGCATGAACTGAGCTGAATTTCTGTAGCGTCTTGGCGCTCCGGAACTGCTGCGTGGCTCGCTCTCGTCGTCGAAAAGGCTGATGCGAGTTTTCCGCCCGATTGTTGAGACGACGACCAACCTCGTGGCGATCGGCGGTGCCTATCTCCTTCGTTGCCGCGGGATAGGAGCAAAGCCCGTCGGTGACGACGCTCCACGGTCGGCCATATTTCTTCATGATCCGCTTCAGAAACCTCAGCGCCGCAGCCTTGTCCCGCTTCGCGGTGACCACCGTTTCCAAAACCTCGTCTTCGTGAACGACAGCCCGCCAGAGATAGCAGAGCTTGCCGTTGATCTTCACAAAGATCTCATCCAAATGCCAACGCCACTGGGGGAAGCCGCGCACGTTCGCTACCCGCCTCTTTCGGATCTCGGCGGCGAACATCGGGCCAAACCGGTTCCACCAAAACCGGACGGTCTCATGGCTGATGTCGATTCCCCGCTCGGCCAATAGATCCTCGACGTTGCGCAGCGAAAGCGGGTACCTGACGTACATCATCACGACCAGACGGATCACTTCTGGCGAGCTGTTGAAATACCGGAACGGGTTGCTCA
>DATBQC010000135.1:0-11777 GCA_036561065.1 Methylobacter sp.
ATTGACAAGACAACCTTGGCATCAATACAATACCTTAATTATTATAAGCTTATAGGATATGCCTACAGCCAAGCCAATATGCAATTGAAGATCACGAAATCCTACCAAACGGACTGGAAACGAATTTGACAAACATAATTAGGCACCTGTAACAGATGTTTTTCATCAACGGATTCATCAATTATTACTACTGAAATCCAATTAACCAATAAGGAATTTTCCCGTCTATGGCCAGCAATGACAATAAACCTTATCTAACGCCCAGCGAGGCCGCCAAACTATTAATGGTATCGCCGATCACGGTACGTGCATGGGCTCAAAAAGGTTTGTTATCTTCCGAGACAACACCTGGCGGCCATCGCCGATTTCTGCGCGAGAGTGTGGAACAGTTTGCCAAACAGAGTAAAGCAGTGCCACCACGCAACGATTTACGGGTGCTGATTGTGGACGACGATAAACAGGTCGCCGGATTCCTAGTCGAATGGCTTACAGGCCTGGATGAACCGTTTATTGTGAGCATCGCAACGGATGGATTCGAAGCCGGCCGCAAAGTATATACTTTCGAACCGGACGTCATTCTTCTGGATCTGATGATGCCGGAGCTGGATGGATTCGCCGTCTGCCGCCAGATCAAAGCCGACCCGGATACCAGCGACATTCGTGTGATAGCCATGACCGGACATCCGAACCCGGAAAACGAGCGACGCATTATTGAAGCGGGCGCGGAAGTCTGCATTGCAAAACCGCTGGACACCAAATTTTTGCTTGGGTTACTTAAGGCCGACTTGGTATGATGAACCAGATGTAAACCCTTATATCCCACCAGCTGGACAGGTAGCTCATGGATAAGCGCATTACCCACCCTCTATCAGGCTTGTCGGTGAATACGAATCGCTACACCATGCTACTGGCATTATTGGCCGGCGTGGCGATTTTGTTCTTTTTAACTCCCGGCGCTTATTTTGTAATGGCGCCACCCGACTTTCTGCCCCTGCATACGTTGCTGGAGTTTTCCTCCGTTCTGGTCGCATTCATGGTATTTGGTGTGACTTGGCACAGCCTGTCGCCAACCCGTTCAATCAACATAACGTTGCTGGGTTGCGCCATGCTGGCATCCGGCTTGCTGGATTTAGGTCACACGCTCTCTTACAAAGGGATGCCTGATTTTGTTACCCCATCCTCGCCCGAAAAAGGCATTGCATTCTGGTTGGCTGCCCGGCTTACCGTTGCAACTTCTCTCTGCGTTGCATCCTTCATGTCTACAGACGCCCTCTGCAAGCCGCGATGCCGTTACGCCCTGCTGTTTGTTTTTGTCCTGTACTCGCTGCTGATCTACTGGATAGTTCTTTTTCATCAATCCGCCCTGCCGCGCACCTTCGTTGAAGGCCTGGGCTTAACGGAATTTAAGATAGCTTGCGAATGGGGCATTATCGGTCTGTTTGCCATTGCTGCAACCCGTTTTTGGCAGTCGACTGGCAGTACGGACAATCACAACCTGAAAACCTATTTTTTTACCGCCGCCGTGGTTTTCATCTTGAGCGAGATGTTTTTTACCCAGTACAAAACAACCAGCGACGCGTTTAATGTATTAGGCCATCTTTACAAAACTATTGGTTACTTGCTGCTTTACCAAGCCGTATTTGTGAGCACCATTCAGGCTCCTTACCATGAGGCCGAGCAACAGCAAACGAGATACCGCCAATTATTCGATAACATGACTTCCTGCGGCGTGGTTTATCAAGCGGTCGATGACGGTAATGACTTTATTTTCCTGGAAGTTAATCATGCAGCGGAACGTACTGAAAAAATAGGCAGAGATGAATTTATAGGCAAGCGGGTGACTGTACTTTTTCCTGGTATCGCTGATTGTGGATTGCTTGATGTGTTACGTCGGGTCTGGCGTACCGGCCAGTCCGAAAACTTTCCTGTTAATTACTACCAGGATGGGCGTATTGCCGGTTGGAGGGAAAACTATCTCTATCTCTTGGACGACGGCAATATTGTTGCCATCTACGATGACATCACCGAGCGAAAATTAGCAGAACAGGCATTACAGGAGAGCGAGAAAAACTTTCGGGCGATTTTTGAGACCGCCGCTATCGGCATGGCCGAAGCCGATCCGGTGACCGGTCAACTGTTGCGTGTGAATTTGAAGTTCTGTCAGATGACCGGTTATACCGCAACAGAACTTTTATCCAGAACCTTTTCGATGATCACCCATCCCGACGATCGAGAAAAAAATATGAAGGGCTGGCGACGCATGGCACGCGGAGAAGATCCAGAATACGTTGCTGAAAAACGCTATATTCACAAAGATGGCCATGAAATCTGGGCGCATTTGAATGTAGTCGCCCTCCGTGATGAAAATGACGTGATCGTGCGTACTTTAGCGGCCATTGCCGACATTACCGCTCGCAGACAGGCCAAAGCCGATCGTCGTCGCTATGATCGGGAACTAAAATCCATTTTCGATGCATTACCTGATTTCTATTTCCGTCTTGGACGTGACGGGACTATCCTCAGCTACCACGCCAATCCAACAGCCATGGTCGAATTGTATATGTCGCCAGAACAGTTTCTCGGTCGGCGCATGATTGATGTTTTACCGCCTGCTCAGGCGAAGCTGTTTGCAGCCAAGCTCAAGGAGCAACAAAGCAGCGACAAGGTAGTTACTTTTGAATATCGGCTCACGGTATCCAGCGGAGAACGTTACTACGAAGCGCGTCTAGCCAATTTTGCCGATAGTGGCGATATTATCGTGTTGGTACGGGACATCGTCGAGCGTAAGCAGCTGGAGCAGCAATTGCAGCAAGCCCAGAAAATGGAAGCATTAGGGCAACTAACCGGGGGCATTGCCCATGACTTTAATAATATTTTGGCCGCCATACTCGGTTATTCCAACCTTGCTTTGGAACGGTGCGTATCCGACCCCTCGGATAAACTGGCCCGCTACCTGAGAGAAGTCATTTCTGCCAGTGAACGGGCTCGCGACCTGATTGCCAAGATGCTCGCCTACAGTCGAACATCGTCTGTCGTGGCAAGCGTTCCTCTGGACATGAGCTCAGAGGTGGAAAAAACAGTTGCCATGCTGTCAGCCGCTATCCCAGCAGGCATTGAGGTTACCACCCACATTGAATCCGATGTCCCCTCAGTACGGATTGATCCGATTGACGTACAACAGGTCTTGGTTAATCTCGCAATTAATGCTCGTGATGCCATCGGTGAGCAAGGCCGCATTGACATTACACTGGAACGCGCCAGAATTAACCAAAGAGCCTGCGCCATTTGCCACGACATCATAGACGGGGACTTTGTGGCCTTGAAAGTAAAAGACAGCGGCATCGGTATTCCAGCCAATATCCTGCAGCGCATTTTCGACCCCTTTTTTACCACCAAAGATATTGGCAAGGGCTCGGGACTTGGATTAAGCATGGTGCAAGGGATCATCATAAAAAACAACGCTCATTTACTGATAGAAACCAGCCCTGGCCAAGGTACTTCTTTCCAGATGTTATTTCCATTTGCAGATGCTGAGGCAATCAATCAGACAAGCCCCCTTTCCACACCGACAGCACCTCTAACTAAGCACTGGCGTATTTGGGTCGTAGAAGATCAAGAGTCGTTGGCTACTTATTACTTGGAACTGCTGCACGAACAGGGCTATCAGGTTGCCGTTTTTACCGATCCGACCGAAGCTCTGCGCGCGTTTCAGCGTGATTCGGGCAGCGTGGATCTGGTGATCACCGACCAGACCATGCCGCATTTGAGCGGCGCTGAATTGGCAAGCGCCATGCTTGCTATAAGACCGGAACTGCCGATTGTTCTGGTCACCGGTTATAGCGAGAGGATTAACGCTGACGAAGCAAAACGCCTAGGCATCAGATGTTATTTGAATAAACCTGTAGATGGAAAAAAATTGTTGAACATACTAGCAGCAGAGCTTTGTGAAAAGAGTTTCGCCTAAAGCGCTCCGCATTTCAAAACTCGGTGCGCTTGTTATTTTTCCTGCGGGAAAGGATACACGGATGCAACTGACTTGTCGGATGGGATACGAAGCACATCAATCGCAAACCGGTCTCGGCAATCGGATTGCAATACGGAAATAACAAACTGAAAAGCTATTTATTATGACCGTATTAACAACGAGTTACTTTTACCCGGTACAAAATCCGATAAGGCACAATGCACTTATCACCCATTGCGACTTACGCGTTGATTAGTTGATTCCGATAAAAAGCCCAATGACAGCCTCCCCTCTTATGCAATCGAAGTACTTCGCCTCTTTTCTGAAGTTTCTTCTGACGTACACACTGATCATTCTGGTTATGTTGCAAGAAGGTGACACGAAGTTTGAGCACCTGCATTTGATGCTTGATACCGGCAACGGTATTTTGTCCCTGCTTCTTGCGCTGTTCCTATACGCTGAGCAACACGATATCGACAACAATATATGCCAGTATTTGATCATCGGATTCGGCCTCGCGACATTCACCGAGATACTGCATGCCTTAGTGGGCATTGAATGGACTGGCTCGCTCGAATGGATACAGGACTATTCCAACATTCTTCGCCCCGCTACCTGGCCACCTTCCACCTATGTACTGCCATTATCTATCGCATGGATATTGTGGTTGGAGCAAAGAAAAATAACAGTGCATCCCAGACTTTTTGCAGTAAGCATGGGCATTGTCACTATCGTTTTGTTTGTGCTGGCTTGGATACTGCCGAAATATATGGATACCGGCATCCTGGGAATTCAACGACCGACGCAAGTTCCGCTGCTGTTTCTTTGGCTACCTATCATCGCCGCGTGTTGGCGTGTCCGCGACAAGCATCCCTTGTATGAAGGCATCGTTTGGATGGGGACGATGCTTTTCCTGTCCGACCTGTGCATGCTTTATTCAACTTCGCCGCACGAAAAATTTACCATGATGGCGCATTCGGGAAAGCTCCTCGCTTATCTGCTATTGCACGTTATCCAGATGCAAGCTGCCTCAGCAGATAGCCACGCTCGCCGGCTGGCGGAGAATGACCTTCGAATCGCCTCTTCTGCTTTCGAATCTCAGGAAGGTATGGTCATCACCGACATGAATACCGTCATTATTAAAGCCAATAAGGCCTTTATCCGACTAAGCGGTTATTCAAGCGATGAGTTGATTAACCGTAAAATGAATATATTAAAATCGGGATTTCATAACACGAAATTTTACATCGCCATGTGGGATAGTATTAATCATACTGACGCATGGCAGGGCGAAATTTGGAATCGCGTTAAAAACGGCGACGTACATCCTCAATATATCACTATTACCGCCGTGAAAAACAAGGACGGAAATATCACCAACTATGTTGCTACCTATACCGACATCTCCGAACGACGGCATCTGGAACAGCAATTGAGGCAAGCGCAAAAAATGGAGGCATTAGGCCAAATGACGGGCGGAATTGCACACGATTTCAATAACATCTTGGCCGCCATACTCGGTTACTCCAACCTTGCGCTGGAACGATGCGTATCCGACCCCTCTGATAAGCTGGCTCGTTATCTGGGTGAAGTTATTTCCGCTAGCGAACGGGCTCGCGACCTGATTGTCAAGATGCTTGCCTACAGCCGAACCTCTCCAACCTCCGAGACCGTTCCTTTAGACATGGTCTCGGAGATTGAAAAAACAGTAGCCATGTTGTCAGTGGCTATTCCGGCAGGCATTAAAGTTGCAACCCACATTGAACCTTATCTACCTTTAGTGCTGATTGATCCGATTGACATACAACAGGCACTAATAAATCTCATCGTTAATTCTCGCGACGCCATTGGCGACCAAGGCCAGATCGACATTACTCTGGAACGCGCCACGATTACCCACAAAACCTGCGCCATTTGTCAGAGCATCATAGACGGCGACTATGTGGCTCTGGAAGTAAAAGATACCGGTAGCGGCATTCCTGCCAATATCCAACAACGTATTTTCGATCCTTTTTTTACCACCAAAGAGGTTGGCAAGGGTTCCGGACTCGGGCTAAGCATGGTGCAAGGGATAGTCATAAAAAACAATGCACATTTATTGATAGAATCCAGCCCTGATCAAGGTGCGTCGTTTCGGTTGCTATTTCCATTTGCGGATACGGAGGCAATGACTCCAGTAGCCCCCCTTTCCACAGCGGTTGCACCTTTAACCAAGCGCTGGCACATTTGGGCGGTAGAAGATCAAGTGCCATTGGCCGCGTATTATCAAGAACTGCTGCAAGAACAGGGTTATCGCGTTACCGTTTTTATCGATCCTACCGAGGCATTGTGGGCTTTTCGGCTTGATTCGGACGGCGTGGACCTGGTTATCACCGATCAAACCATGCCGTATTTAAGTGGCTCTGAACTGGCCTGCGCCATGCTGGCTATTAAGCCGGAGCTACCGATTATTCTAATCACCGGTTATAGCGAGAGAATTAATGCCGACGAAGCAAAGCGGCTGGGCATCCGACGTTATTTAAATAAGCCAGTAGACGGGAAAAAGCTGCTGGGCATACTGGCAGCAGAACTCGGCAGCAACGACCCTGTCTCTAAAAAGGATGAAACATGATTGAAAATAACGAGCATCGGGCCATGATTGCAGACTACCCCTTTCGTATCTTGATTGTTGACGATGATCCCATACACCGGGTGCTGGAACGAGAGATTTTACAACCGCCAAAATACGTTGTAACCGAAGCATCTTCGGGAGCCGAGGCTTTGCAACTGCTGTCCGTACAGTCATTCGATGCAATTTTGTTGGACAAGAAGATGCCAGGCATGGATGGCGATGAGGTCTGTAGACGCATTCGCAGTGATCAGGAGCTAGAGTTGTTGCCGGTTATCATGGTCACCGGCAACAACTCCAGCGATGATTTGTCATCGGGTTTACGTGCCGGTGCCAGCGACTTCATCGGCAAACCTTATTTACCTCAGGAGCTTATCTCCCGCCTTGATTGTGCGGTTAATCGCAAGCGCCTTACCGATCAGCTCGATAGCGCCGAGTCCATGCTGTTCGCGCTTGCCCGTATGGTGGAAGCCAAAGATACAAACACCGGCAACCATTGTTCCCGCTTAGCCCACATCAGCGTGGTGTTGGGGCAAGCCCTTGGTTTGGGCTCCGGATATCTGATGGCTCTGCGCCGTGGCGGCGTTATGCATGACATTGGCAAACTGGGTATCCCCGACAGTATCCTGCTTAAACCGGGCAAGCTGACCGAAGCAGAATGGCTGGTTATGCGCCAGCATCCTGTCATTGGCGCCAGACTGGTTAAAGATTTAAAAAGCATGCAACTGACCCAGTGCATCATTCGTCATCACCATGAACGCTGGGATGGCGGCGGCTATCCCGACGGTCTGGCTGGCGAAAATATTCCGCTGCTGGCACGGGTATTCCAGATTGCCGACATCTACGATGCACTGACCTACGAGCGCCCTTATAAGGCCGCCATGTCCAGTGAACAGGTCATCCGTATCATGGAAGAGGAGGCCGATAAGGGCTGGCGCGATCCCGAACTCACCGCCTTGTTTATCGACATTGTGCGTCAACGCCCCCAGGATCTGGAATTACCGCGAAGCATGCCCGATAACTTGGGCAGTGATTTGTTCGCCGATATTGCACAAACTGGGGACTTGGAAACTAACCTTGTCCGAAAGCCTGATTGACAGCTCCCAGTACGGCAAATTTCCTTAAAACTCCAACTCTAAATTGGCTTCGCAAAAATTAAACTTAGCCTCCTCGGATTCGCTACCGTCGGCATAGGCAGCCTTTACATACTGATCGCAACCTTCGTTGTTGGTGCTTGAATCCCAAACCAGCGTCGTAGCACCGCCGGCTGCGATGCCCTGCCCAATATCGAAATAGCCCCAATCCTTCTTGTTCTCTGACACCAGAAGCTTGGTCATCTTGACGCGGGTATTATTGTGCACTTTAAACGAATACTCCGATTCGGCGGCAGCCGCATTATTGACAGAAATCACCCCGGCAAACAGCGATGCGATGACTGTCAGTGTGCCGGTAAAATTGCGAGCTTTCATGCTGATTCTCATTAGTTACGCCGCAACAACATGTTACGGATTCCAGTTTTATATACGTGCAAAAAAATTGTGTCAACGCGTAAAAGTTTAACAGGACCGTTGATATGAACGATGCTTTTACAGTCACCCGACCGAATAGCCTACAAATAACTTTTATAATCAGCCGATTTGTGCTTAACGCCCCCAAACAGTTTGAATTTGGTCGCTATCTTTTACTAAAAACATAATATCTGGACAAAACACCACAAATTGGGCAAAATTAGCGACTTATTATGCTTTTTAACCCTAACTAATCACAGATTGATGGCGACTATTACCGTTCTTAATGGGCCGAATTTAAACCTGTTGGGCATTCGCGAACCCGGTCTTTACGGCAATCAATCCCTCGCCGACATTAAGCATAGCCTTGAACAAAAAGCAGCCAATCTCGATCATCAGCTTAACTTTCATCAAAACAACGCAGAACACGAGATTGTAGAATTGATACACGAGGCTTACCAAGCCCATGTTGATTTCATCATTATCAACCCGGCAGCCTTTACCCATACCAGCGTCGCCATCCGTGACGCGCTGCTGGCAACCAAAATTCCATTTATAGAGGTTCATTTGTCAAACGTCCACGCACGTGAACCTTTTAGAAAACATTCCTATTTCTCGGATATTGCCAAAGGCGTTATCTGCGGATTAGGTGCAACAGGGTACGAACTGGCCTTATTGGCCGCTCATCAGATATTAGCCGAGAGACACTAAAACTATGGATATTAGAAAAATAAAAAAACTCATCGAGATTATCGAAGAATCCGACATTGCCGAGCTGGAAATCAAAGAAGGCGAAGAATCCATTCGCATTAGCCGTTATTCCGCCGCTCCTGCTGCTGTTGCCTATGCGCCGGCACCGGTTGCCGCAGCGCCAGTTGCAGCCGCTTCGGCAGCCGTACCTGCTGAAGAAAAAATCACCGGGCATGCCGTTAAATCGCCGATGGTCGGTACCTTTTACCGCTCCGCTTCACCGGGCACCAAGGTTTTCACCGAAGTCGGACAATCCGTTCAAGTCGGCGACACCCTGTGCATTATTGAGGCAATGAAAATCCTAAACCAGATCGAGTCGGATAAAAGCGGCACCATTACTAAAATTCTGGTTGAAAACGCCGAACCTGTCGAATATGGCCAACCATTATTCATCATTGAATAACACCAGGGACGGAAAGCTCATGTTCGATAAAATCGTTATCGCCAATCGCGGCGAAATAGCACTGCGCATTTTGCGCGCCTGCCGGGAATTAGGCGTCAAAGTTGTCGCCGTGCATTCCGAGGCGGATCGGGATCTGAAACATGTACGCCTAGCCGATGAATCCGTTTGCATCGGCCCTGCGGCATCCGTTGACAGCTACTTGAATATTCCGGCCATTATCAGCGCCGCTGAAGTGACCGATGCGGAAGCCATTCACCCCGGTTACGGTTTTTTGTCTGAAAACGCCGATTTTTCTGAAAAGGTAAAACAAAGCGGCTTTGTTTTCATCGGCCCGAATGCGGAAACCATTCGCATGATGGGCGACAAGATTTCCGCCAAGAATGCAATGGTGGCCGCCGGAGTTCCCTGTGTTCCAGGCAACAACGACCCATTGTCGGATGACAGCAAAAAGAACCTGAAGTTGGCTCATGAAATCGGCTATCCGGTTATCATTAAAGCCGCAGGCGGCGGCGGCGGTCGGGGCATGCGTACGGTGCATACCGAAGCGGCATTAATCAATGCGATCGCGATGACCAAGGCCGAAGCGGGCACCGCATTCGGCAACCCCACCGTGTACATGGAAAAATTCCTCGAAGATCCCCGGCATATCGAGTTTCAGGTCATGGCCGATTCGCACGGCAACGCGATTCATTTGGGCGAACGCGACTGTTCCATGCAGCGTCGCCATCAAAAAGTGGTTGAAGAAGCGCCCGCGCCCGGCATCACCGAATTACAACGCAAAACCATCGGCGAACGTTGCGCCAAAGCCTGTGTCGACATCGGCTATCTGGGCGCAGGCACTTTCGAATTTTTGTATGAAAAAGGCGAGTTCTACTTCATTGAAATGAACACCCGTGTCCAAGTTGAGCATCCGGTCACCGAAATGGTAACCGGCTTTGACATTGTCAAAGAGCAACTGCGCATCGCGGCTGGAGAACGGCTGTCCATTACTCAGGATCAGGTTAAAATCCAAGGTCATGCGATAGAGTGTCGGTTAAATGCTGAAGACCCCAGAACTTTCATGCCCTGTCCCGGCACCATAGACCAGTTCCATATGCCCGGCGGCCCCGGCATCCGTTGCGAGACCCATATCTACAACGGCTATAAAGTGCCGCCTTATTACGACTCGATGATCGGCAAACTGATTGCCCACGGCGAAGACCGCAAGAGCGCGATAGCCCGAATGAACACCGCGCTAAGCGAAATCATCATCGACGGCATTAAGACCAATATCCCTTTGCAGCATGACATCATGAATGACAGCGCCTTTGCAGCCGGCGGACAAAACATCCATTATCTGGAAAAGAAGCTGGGGATTTATTAAAGATTTAAAAGCTCACCACGAAGGCACGAAGTTTTTTACATTGATGTTTTGCTTCGTGATCTTCGTGCCTTCGTGGTGAATAGTTGATCATTCCCCGCTCCTACCCATAGCAATCCACATCATGCCCTGGCACCAAATTACCGTTATCACCAATGAAGACCTTGCACCCCGGATTGCCGACTTTTTCGACAATCTTGGTGCGGTATCGGTCACCTATATGGACGCTGAAGACGAGCCGGTTTACGAACCGGCTATCGGCGAGACCAAAATATGGAGCAACACCGAAGTTATTGCTCTTTATGAACTGGACGCAGAACCCGAGCTGATCAAAACCCTGGTTTACGCCCAGTTTAAGCCCGAACAATTGCGCAGCTGGAAATATGAAGAAGTTGCCGACCAGGAGTGGGAACGCGCCTGGATGGAATATTACCAGCCGATGAAGTTTGCCGACAAACTCTGGGTTTGCCCGACTGACCAGGAACAGTACGAGTCCGGAACGGTTTGCCTGACTCTCGATCCGGGGCTTGCTTTCGGTACCGGCACTCATCCGACCACCGCTTTATGCCTGGAATGGCTGGCCAGCCACGACTTGGCCGGTAAAACCGTCATCGACTACGGTTGCGGTTCCGGCATACTGGCCGTTGCATCGATCTTATTAGGCGCTAAAGAAGCTCACGCGGTGGATATTGACCCACAGGCAATCACCGCAACCCAAAGCAACGCGCTAAAAAACAAGGTGCAAGATAAAATTGCCTGTTATCTGCCCGAGCAGTTTACGCCGTTTCAGGCCGACATCGTGCTGGCCAATATACTGGCGAAACCCTTGATCGACATGTCCGAGCAAATTTGCAATCTGGTTGCTCCCGGCGGCCAGCTGGTTTTATCCGGCATTCTGCACGAACAGGCCGAATCGGTGATGAACGCTTATTGCCAATACATTACGTTTACTGCGCCGGTACAACAGGAAGACTGGATCAGGCTTGAAGGCATCAAGCGCTAATCAACCTGATCGCGGCGGCATTTATTGGCGCTTAGGGCTGGTTATTGCGTTGCTGCTGCTTGCCGGGCAAATAGTGTATTTCGAGGGCACGGCATTGAGCCGGAACCCTACATTTCGACCCAGCCTGGAAAAGCTATGCCGGCAACTTAACTGCCAACTGCCCGCCTACAAAAATCCGGCT
>DATBQC010000136.1:0-1672 GCA_036561065.1 Methylobacter sp.
GGCGCTAAATTGTTTGCCGAAGATCATCAGGAAGATATGTATGCCGCCATAGATGCGATGGTGGATAAATTGGATCGTCAAATCGCTAAGCGTAAAGAAAAAACTGCGCAGCATAGATAAATAAAGCAGGCGAAAGACGAAAGGCGAAAGGTAAAAATATTTTTGGGCCTTTTGTCTTTTGCCCTTAGCCTGATTTTCTTATGAAACTATTAATCGTCAGTGGTCTTTCCGGTTCGGGTAAAAGTATCGCCTTAGATACTTTGGAAGATTGCGGCTATTACTGTATCGACAATCTTCCCGTCACCTTGCTGGAAGATTTTATCAGTCACGTCATGCTGGTCGATAAGCTTACCTATGCCAAAACGGCGATAGGTATTGATGCGAGGAACCAGAGCGAAAGCTTGGTCAATTTTTCCGAAAGCCTGGAACTGATCCGCAATAAACAGATCGATTGCGAGATTATCTTCATGCAGGCTGAAGAATCCACTTTATTGAAACGCTACAGCGAAACCCGGCGGCGGCATCCGCTGACGGATTTAAACGTACCGTTAAGAGAAGCGTTAAAAATTGAAAAGGAAATGCTGACGCCGGTTGCCCGGCACGCCAGCGTAGTTATCGATACCAGTCGCACGCATTTCCACCAGCTGCGCGAACTTATCAGGGAACAGATCGGGGAAAGAGATGTCCGGCATATTTCCTTGCAGTTCCAATCGTTCGGTTTCAAGCATGGTGTCCCGCTGGATGCGGATTTCGTGTTCGATGCACGCAGCCTGCCCAATCCCTATTGGATACCGGAATTGCGGGGATTAACGGGGAAAGACCAGCCGGTTATCGATTTTCTTGATGAGCAAGAATTGGTTGCTGAGCTTTTTAAAGATATTACTGGGTTTCTTGAAAGATGGATTCCCCGGTTTGAGGTCGAAGGACGCAGTTATCTGACCGTGGCGATAGGCTGTACCGGCGGTCAGCATCGCTCGGTATATCTCGTCGACGCATTAGCCAAACAGTTTAAAGGTCCTTTCTTAAATGTAATTGTCCGGCATCGGGAGTTACAATAAGTTTTTTGTTTGCTTATCAGTTCAATAGAGCAGGTTGGGTTATGTTAACCCAACCTGTACGCATTTTTAGATCATTCTTATTTCAATGACAGCGTTTCCGCCCGTCCTATCATCTCAAGGGTCAGCTTATCTTCCTTGCACAGCCAGCCTATAGCGCGCTGGACGTCGTTTTTATTGATGCCGGTTTCAGTGGTAACTTTGTTGACGCTGGACGGTCCGTTCTTGTCCAGATAGTTCCAGACTATTCCTGCTGCATCGCCGATTGTGTTAGACATAGTGATTACCTTTAGTTTGGATGGTTGGGTTAAGAAGTCTTTTGATGGTCAGGCAGCACGATATTAAGTTCCAGTGTTTCCTGAGTGTCGTTCTGTTCAAAATTAACGGATATGGCGTCTTGCTCAACGTTAACGTATTTTCGGATGACTTCCAGCAATTCTTTTTGCAATTGGGGGAGGTAAGACGGCTGGTTTCTGGAGCTGCGCTCATGAGCGACCAGAATTTGCAGTCTTTCTTTGGCTAACGATGCCGAGCTGGCTTTCGATGTTCTAAAATAATCCAGTAAACTCATTATTTTCTCCCGAACAGCTTCCCAAATAGGCCTTTTTTATCATCAA
>DATBQC010000137.1:0-2400 GCA_036561065.1 Methylobacter sp.
AAAGCCGATTTCGACAACGCAAACATGGCTTCCATGATTTGCGCAAAAACCTGTTGGTCGCCCAAGAAAACCAGTTTGAACAGCGCGGTGCAAAAGGCGGCTAGGAAAAAGCTTATCCAGATAATGTTTAGCACGATAGATGAAAGATTTAAGCGTTGTCAGGCTATTTTAGGGATTAGGCGGGGCGACTGCCGCCTCGTTTTGCGGTTCAGCGGAAAACAACAGTTCGCCGGTAAAGTCTTCAAGAACGAAGGGTTCCGTCAAAAAATTATCGGACAGGGGATCCAAACCCGGCGGATATAGCGATGTGAAATCAACACCCACGACTTCCTTTTTCAATTCTCTGACCAATAAAATTGGTTCCCGAGCTGGTTGTTGCGGGAGTTTGGCAACCTGTTCGAAAGCGCCGTTCCTGTATTCCCACATAAACAGCACAACGTTAGCCAATGCTATCAGCAAAACCAAAACCTTCATGTATGCCCTTCCAGGACACACAACAATCCCCGTAACACTAAATCCTTGTCAACGGTACATGGAATACCAAGCTGCCCGGCGATAAGTTCGGCATCGCCGCCAGTTAAAATCAGTCGCAAATTGGCGGACTGTTTTGCCAACACATACTCAATCAAACCGATAGCCGCCATTAGAGTGCCGCTGTAGATTGCAGCCTCGGTGAAATCAGCCAGACCGAGTGCATGCTCTGTTTCGCTAAATGGTAGCGCCTCGGTTCCCTGACCGAGGGATTTTTTCATCAGCGTGAGGCCGGGGCAAATCAAGCCGCCTTGATGCCTGCCATCGGCATCAATTAAATCCACGGTAATCGCCGTTCCGCAATCGACGATACAGGCCGGACTTTGATATTGCTGCCAAACGGCGACCAAAGACAGCCAGCGGTCGACGCCCAGTCTTTCCGGCTGCCGGTAAGCGTTAATCACGCCAAACGCCTGGGCCTGAGATTTAACCGAGACAATATCCACATCAAGCCAAAGTTCATGCGCTATCGACTGGACCAGTTCGAGCAGCTGGTTTGCACTGACGCAGGAAACGGCAATACGCCTGGGGCGATAGATGCCTTTCCAGAGTTGAAGAAGTTCATCCCGATCAATCCGGCTATTAACCAACGATGATCCGGCCATGATTTGACCGGCGGTCGTAATCGCCCACTTTAGCCGGGTATTACCTATATCGATCAGCAAATTCATTGCGGCGATAAACCGTTAAAACTGACTTCGCCGGAGGCAAAAGTCTGCACGCTGCCGTCCGGACGTTCAATCAACAACATGCCGTTGTCGTCGATGCCCCGTACGATGCCTTCAAATTGCTGCTGGCCGATAAACAAGGTCGCGGTTTTGCCGATCAGGCAATCATAGCTCCGCCATTCATCAAGATACGCTGTAATGCCGACGCCTTCATAGTCGGCAATGACCGGCAGCAGATGGTTTAATAAGGTGCCGGCCAATTCGTTTCTGGACAGCCGCTTTTGTCCGCTGATCTTGCTTAAATCGGTCCAGGCCTGGGTGATGCCTTGGGCTTGGGATTCAGGCAAAAATAAATTCAATCCCAGACCAATAACGGCGGCGCATGGGCCATCGGTCTCGCCCGAAACCTCCACCAGAATGCCGCCCAGTTTTTTACCTTGGCTGTATATGTCGTTAGGCCACTTTAGGCCGACATCATCAATTTGATGCTGCTTTAAAGCCCTGATCACCGCCACGCCGATAGCCAGACTTAAGCCTGAAATGGCGGCTGGCCCCTGCTGGAAGCGCCAGAGTATTGACAGGTAAATATTGCAGCCGTAAGGCGAAACCCATTGCCGCCCTCGCCTGCCTTTACCGGCTGTTTGGTATTCGGCAAAACAAACCGAGCCTGACGGCGCATTATTTTGTGAGCGCTCCACCAAATAACGGTTGGTGGAATCGATTTGATCGTGAATTTCCAGCGATGAGATTAATGCACCCGCTTGATCGTTAACCGCTTCGTTTATTTTTGACGCTGCCAACAGCTCCAGTGAGTTGTCCAACCGGTAGCCTTTACCGCTGACTGCCGAGTGTTGCAAACCCAATTCGGCCAAGCCGCTCAGCTGTTTCCAGACAGCCGAACGGCTAATACCCAGCGCATCGGCCAGTTCGGTGCCGGAATGAAACTCTCCGTCAGCCAACAGGGTAAGGATTTTTTTTTGCTTATCTGAAATATTCACAAACCGCTTAAGATTTATTGTTACTCTGTTTTTTATCCCTGATCTGTTGTAATTGCTTTTTGACCACATACTTGATCAGCAATTCCCTATCTTCATCTTTCATATCGATAAAATCAACGCCAACAAAATAAGGGTACTGACTATCGTTTGATTGACTGTTTTTACTATAAATAACCCTGCCGTAAGTCACGATGACCGCCATG
>DATBQC010000138.1:0-11911 GCA_036561065.1 Methylobacter sp.
GGGGCCATTATCGGCTCTTATCTCTCCCTCAAAAGATTATTAAAATGCCATCCGTTCCATGAAGGTGGCATTGATCCCGTTCCAGAAAAATTTGGTAATAAGAATGGATAATATAAGATTTGTACTGATCGTTACTTTTGCAATGCTGGTTTTCATGTTGCAACAAGCCTGGCAACAGGATTATGGCCCGAAACCTGAAGTCGCCGCTGTTGCAGACCCTGTAGTTGCAAGCGCCAAAGAAGATTTGCCCGTCGCCACCGGTGCAGCAGCCCAAACAGAAACGGCAGAACAAAATACCTCCGCCGTTCCATTGGCGACAGCGTCATCCGCCAACGTTATTACCGTTAAAACCGATGTACTTGCGCTTCAAATCGACCTGCAAGGCGGTACAATCCAAAATCTGGATTTACTCACTTATCCGGTAGAAAAATCCAATACCGCCGTAGACAAATTACGCGCACTGGTCGGTTTATCTGAGGCGGAAAAAAACACCGCTCCGGTTCGCTTATTTGACAGCAGCCAAGAAAAATTATTTGTCGCTCAAAGCGGCTTAATTGCCGACAGCGGTTTTGCGACTGCGCCGACCCATCACACGGTTTTTAAGAATGAAAAGTCCAGTTATGAGTTAAAACCGGGCGAAGAAAGCTTAACCGTACCGTTGACATGGACCGATAGCAACGGTCTGACTATCACCAAGTCATTCACTTTCAAACGTGGCAGTTACGACATAACACTGGAACAAAAAGTCAAAAATGATTCAGGTAAACCTTGGACCGGCAGACAGTACAGTCAGCTGCTTAGAGCGCCGGATACGACCAGCAAAGGCGGCATGCTGACCGGCGGCATGAGAGCTTATGCCGGCGGCGTTATCTATACCGAAAAAGACAAATACCAAAAAATAAGCTATGACGACATGGTGGATGAAAATCTTGATGTCGCCACCAAAGGCGGTTGGACTGCGCTGATTCAACATTATTTCGCTTCTGCATGGATTCCGCCTGCCGATCAGGAAAACCACTTCTACACCAAAGCTTTGAATGACGGACGTTACGTTATCGGAACCTATTCTGCACCGGTCACCGTTAACGCAAATTCGGATGCGCAGTTTGTTGCCCAATTATTCGCCGGTCCTAAAATCCAGCCGATGATGGAAAAGATCGCACCGGGTCTTGAACTGACCGTTGATTACAGTTTCTTAACCTTTATCGGCAAACCCATTTATTGGTTGTTGAACCAGATTCACGATGCCGCCGGTAACTGGGGCGTAGCCATTATCGGGGTAACGCTGTGTATTAAATTGCTGTTCTTTCCCTTGTCGCAATCCAGCTACAAATCAATGGCCAAGATGCGCAAGATTCAGCCGCGTCTTAAAGAACTGCAAGAACGTTTTGCCGATGACAGACCGCGTTTCAATACCGAAATGATGGCGCTGTATAAAAAAGAAAAGGTCAACCCATTGGGCGGCTGTTTGCCCATCTTGGTGCAGATTCCGGTATTCATGTGTTTATACTGGGTTTTGAGCGAAACCGTCGAGTTCCGCCAAGCGCCATTCATGTTGTGGATACAGGACTTATCGATACAAGACCCGTTCTATGTGTTGCCGGTCATCATGGGCATCACCATGAAAATCCAGCAAGGCTTAAATCCTGCACCGATTGATCCGATCCAGGCTAAAGTGATGAAGATGTTCCCTATCGTCTTCACCATCTTCTTCCTGTTTTTCCCGGCCGGTTTGGTTTTATACTGGGTAGTCAACAACACCTTGTCTATCATTCAACAGTCGTATATCACCAAGCAGATCGCTAAAATGCCATAGGCTTACGTGGATATAGAAAACCTAGATACCATTGCAGCCATTGCAACACCGTCAGGGAACGGCGGTGTCGGTATCATTCGTATTTCGGGGACATTGGTTCCCGAAATCGCCAAACACCTTCTTAACAAAGAATTAACTCCCCGACTGGCCCACTACTCATCTTTTACCGATGACGACGGCTCAGTGATCGACTCCGGCATCAGCCTCTATTTCCCTACTCCCGCCTCCTACACCGGCGAAGACATACTCGAACTTCAAGGCCACGGCGGTTCTGTCGTATTGGACATGCTGCTGCGCCGGGTGTTGTCGCTGGGTGCACGCTTAGCCAATCCCGGCGAATTTACCGAACGCGCATTCCTTAACGACAAACTCGATCTAGCCCAAGCCGAGGCCGTCGCCGACTTGATTGAAAGCAGCACCGAACAATCAGTTCGATCCGCGCAAAAATCAATGCAGGGCGTGTTTTCAATACAGGTCAACGAACTGGTCGAAGAACTGACCGAACTCAGGACTTACGTCGAAGCCGCTATCGATTTTGTTGATGAAGAAATCGATTTCCTGACCGACGGCGTAGTCGAAAACCGGATCGTCACAATACTGCACCGTATCGAACAAATTCAACAAACGGCGCAACAAGGCCGCCTGCTGCGCGACGGCATGACCGTCGTATTGGCCGGCAAACCCAACGCCGGAAAATCCAGCCTGCTCAACGCGCTGGCCGGACACGAAGCCGCGATCGTCACCGACATAGCCGGAACTACGCGCGACGTGTTGAAAGAGCGCATCCAGCTGGACGGCATGCCTCTGCATATCATCGATACCGCTGGCCTGCGCGAAAGCGACAATGCGATAGAGCAAGAAGGCATCCGCAGGGCGCA
Organism: Methylobacter sp.; assembly: GCA_036561065.1. GTDB lineage: Bacteria > Pseudomonadota > Gammaproteobacteria > Methylococcales > Methylomonadaceae > Methylobacter_A. Next base: position 2,695 of record DATBQC010000138.1, read on the forward strand.
TCAGGAAATCAAAAATGCCGATAAAATTTTATTGCTGATTGATGTGAGAGACCCGGAAATAGATTCGGTGTTAAAAACCTTGCCGTCAGACGGCAACATCACCCGAATCTACAACAAAATAGACCTGCTGGGACTGGAGCCGGAAGTCAAGCAAACTGAGTTCGGCACCCAAATCTACCTGTCGATAAAAACCGGCGACGGCATGGAGCTGTTAAGGCAACACCTCAAACAGAGCGTCGGCTTTAACGAGGCGACCGACAATGTGTTCACCGCCCGAAGACGGCACATCGAAGCCTTGAACAAAGGCCATGAGTTTGTCGATAGCGCCTTAAACCAGTTAAGAGGCAGTCAGGCTGGAGAACTGGTCGCGGAAGACTTAAGACAGGCGCAAATGAGCCTTGCGGAAATCACCGGAAAATTCACCTCGGATGATTTGCTGGGGAAAATATTTTCCAGTTTTTGTATTGGTAAATAGTTACCTTATCGGCCAATACAGTTCTAAAATCGTTCGCTGAGCGTAGCCGAATCCTACTTCCTCAACCGTAAGTAACTCTACAGACAGAACTTTATTGACCGCCTGTAATCGAACGAATACAATCAAGCCATGATTACAATACGCACCTTACCCAAGTTCGATGCTTGGCTTTCGAGTCTACGCGATGGCATGACCAAGCGCCGGTTAGTGGCTCGATTGAGAAAGGCCTAACTTGGCAATCTGGGCGACATTAAGCCGGTAGGTGATGGCATAGTTGAAATGCGTGAACACTTCGGCCCTGGCTGGCGTATGTACTATGTCCAGCGAGGCAATGTAATAATTGTCATGTTGGGCGGTGGCGATAAGTCCACTCAGGCCGCAGATATTGCCGAAGCCAAACAGTTAGCCGATTTTTTGGAGGATTAAACCATGACAGATAAAATTAATGTATCAAGCTTGCCTGAGTTTGATGCTTCACACTATCTGGACAGTGAAACAGCAATTGCAGAGTATTTAACGGCTATTATTGAGGATGGCGATTCGGCGTTACTGGCAGCGGCACTGGGCGACATTGCTAGAGCGCGAGGTATGGCAGACATTGCTAAATCAGCGGGACTTACACGCGAAGCACTTTATAAAGCACTTCGACCCAACGCACACCCCCGCTTCGATACCATTTCTAAAGTCTGCAAGGCGCTTGGGGTCAAGCTCCATGTTGAGCCTATTTAAGCCAATGGACGGTTTTATTCTTGGCTACACTTCAAATCCAGTAGGGCGTGCTATGTGAGCCAATAATGGCATAAGAAAAAAAGGAGCGCACGGCATGCCCTACTAAAATCCATAATCTCCAGATTAGGAGCCTTGAAAACCAGTGAGCCCTACAGCACACCCCTGAAGAACAAATTGAGATTTATCATGATGCAGCTGGTAGCATAAGCGGCATTCCATAGCCCGTCGAAAGTCGCAATCAACCGCAGAAGCCTCCATGTCGAAAAAACGCTTTCAAGTCGCCTTATCGTTTCCGGGAGAACAACGAACCTATGTTGAAGAGGTTGCCCAACTTCTGGCAAACGCTCTTGGTCAAGATGCGGTTTTTTATGATGAGTGGCACAAAGCCGAATTAGCCCGTCCAAATTTGAGTTCCTATCTGCAAGCTATTTACCACCAAGATTCGCAATTAATCGTGCCGTTTTTATGCGCCGATTATCAGCAAAAACCATGGTGTGGATTGGAGCTTAGACCCATTCAGGATTTAATTAAAAACCGCCAATACCATGACATCATGCCGTTGCGTTTTGATGATGCCGTTGTTGAAGGATTTTTTAGCATTGATGGCTATATTGACTTGCGGAAACACAGTCCAGAAGAAACAGCCGACCTTATACTTAAGCGATTGCAGCTTAACGAGGGCTTAGATAGAAAGCCGCAAAACCAACAACGCATCCAGACCAACCGCCTGCCCGCCACCCTCGGCCAATTCTTCGGTCGCACACAAGAACTCAAACTGCTCGACGACGCGCTGGCCGACCACAACACCCGCATCGTGCAATTTATCGCCCCCGGCGGCACCGGCAAAACCAAGCTGCTGCAACACTGGCTGGATCAACATAAAGACCTCCCGGTGTTAATCGCGTGGTCGTTTTATTCCCAAGGCAGCAGCGACGATAAGCACATCACCGCCACGCCGTTTTTTGAACATGTGTTTGATAAACTCAACGCCGAAAAGCGCGAGTTCCGTTCAGAAGAAGACAAAGGCGAGTATCTGGCCGAATTGTTAAGCCGATCGCCGTCGGTGTTGGTGCTGGACGGCCTGGAACCCTTGCAACACGGCGGCTTCGGTATGCGCGGCGAACTTAAAGATCGCGCCATCCGCGCCTTGCTCAAAACCCTGGCGGGCAGTCATCAGCATACTTTTTGCGTGATTACCACCCGCTTAGCGGTGCTCGACATCCATGAGCGCAGCACCGTACTCAGCCATGATTTGCACAATCTGGCGCTGGCCGATGGCGTGGCCTTGTTGCAATCACTCAACGTCAAGGGCAGGCAAGCGCAGCTAGAGCAAGCGGTTGAAGAATACGGCCATCATGCCCTGGCCTTAAGCTTATTGGGCAATGCTTTGGCGACTTTCCATAACGGCGATGTGCAAAAACGCGACCTGCTCAAGGACTTGGTCGATGACGAGGGCGAATCCAGCAGCCGTCATGCCTTTAAAGTGATGCAGGCTTATAGCGATTGGCTCAGCGGCACCACCGAACTGCAACTATTGCAGGTGCTCGGCCTGTTCGACCATCCGGTCAGTATCGAGGTGATCAAGATGCTGTGGGAGGCCAAGATACCGGGGCTGACTGCACCGGCTGAAGAGACCGAACAAGGCGACAACCTCCCCCTTTATAAAAGGAGGATTGTGAGGGATTTATCAAAGCAAATCTCCCCTAACCCCTCTTTTCCAAAGAGGGGGACTGAAGGCGTACCATTCAAAACTTGGCAAATCGCCATCAAAGCCCTGCGCGATGACCATCACTTACTGTTAGCGCAAACCGGGGACAGCGAGCTACTCGACTGCCACCCATTATTGCGTGAATACTTCGGCCAGCGCTTAAAGCAACAGCCTCGCGTCTGGCAACAGGCGCATCGACGGCTTTATGACTATTACAAAGCCTTGCCGGAAAAACTGCTGCCCGACACCCTCAGCGAAATGCAGCCCTTGTTTGCCGCGATCAGCCACGGCTGTGCGGCGGGTTTGCAGCAACAGGTGCTGGATGAGGTTTATTGCCCGCGTGTTCGGCGGGAGGGAAAGAATTATCTATGCAAGAAACTCGGCGCATTCAGTGACGACCTTGCCGCCGTGGCGCATTTTTTTAGCTCACCTTGGCAACAGCCAGCTAGCGCTTTAACCGAAGATTATCAAGCTGTTGTGCTGAACTGGGCGGGCTTTCGTTTACGCGCCTTGGGTCGCTTGACTGAGGCGGTGCAGCCTATGCAAGCAAGTTTGGCAATGCGTGTTAAGCAAGAAGTGTTGCAAGAAGCAGCCAAGGATGCCAACAACCTCAGCGAGTTGTGCCTGACCCTGGGCGATCTGGCACAGGCCAAACACTACGGCAAACAGGAGGTGGACTATGCCGAGCTATCCGGGGATTTGTTTTATCGTATGCTTAGCCGCACCGCTCACGCCTATGCGCTAATGCAGGGCGGCGAACTGCCCGCCGCGTTGGTGCTGTTCCAACAGGCCGAGCAACTTCAGCAACAAGACCAGCCCGAGTATCCGAGTTTGTATTCATTGGCGGGTTTTCAATACTGCAATTTGCTGTTGGCGCAGGGGGAGGTGGATGCGGTGTTGGCACGGGCGGAGCAGGCTTTGCTGATTGCCCAACAAAATAATTGGTTGTTGTCTATCGCCCTGGATCAACTCAGCCTCGGTCTAGCCCATAACCTATTGGCATATCCTGCAACCGCTTGCCAGCCGCAATCCATTGCCGCTTCCGATACTATCGATGCACAACCCAGCACCAACACCCCCAACCACGCCCAACTCGCACTAACCTTTCTAGAACAAGCCGTAGCCGGTTTGCGGGTAGCGGGACAACAAGATTATTTACCACTCGCCCTACTCGCCCGAGCCACCCACAACCGCTTACAACAAAACTACACCCCAGCCCAAAAAGACCTAGCCGAAGTCTTAGACATCGCCGAACCCGCCAAAATGCGCTTACACCTATGCGATTATCACCTAGAATCCGCCCGGCTGGCACTGGCGGAAAACAACCCCAACACCGCCACAGACCATTGCAACAAAGCCGAACAATTAATCAAAGACACCGGTTACAACCTCCGCCTGCCCGAGTTGCAAGCCTTGCAAACAATGGTAGGGGCAATCCCTTGTGGTTGCCCGGATGGCGTACAACCCTAACGCTGTATCGAAAGCGCCGATTAGGCTAACGATGGCGAAAAATAAGCACTCCCCGGAAGGCGCACACGGCACGTCGTTGACAGTCTTGCGTTTGCTCAGGGCAACCACAAGGGATTGCCCCTACGGCTTATATGCCTCGCTATCGATATAAACATCAATCGGATTTTCTGGATCTATGCTTGCCACCGGTAAATCCGCTCCCGAGCGCCACAAATTTACGGCTTCCTGCTTGTTCGCGCCGGTGATCAAAAAAATCAGTTCCCGCGTGTTGCTCAATGCCCTAGCGCTGATTGAAACACGCTCCGGCGGCGGTTTGGGCGAGTTGTAAACGGCATGCACCAGCTCGTCTTGCGGGTGTTGGTGGCCGGGAAACAAGCTCGCGGTATGGCCGTCCTCACCCATGCCCAGCAATACCATATCGAAGGTTCCGGCCTTGCTGACGGCGAGTTTATAACGATAGGCGGCAACTTCCGGGCCCAGTTCGGCAGGCATGGTAAATATCTGGTTCGCCGGAATAGCGACGTTATCCAGCAAAACTTGGCTTGCCATTAGGCTGTTTCTATCCTGATGATCGACAGGCAGACAGCGTTCATCTCCGTAATAAATATGCCAGTTAGCCCAATCGGCCTTGGACTCGGCAAGCAGGCGGTAGACTTTTTCCGGGGTTCCGCCCCCGGCTAACACCAGCTTGAATTTGCCGCGTTCCGAAATGGCCGATGTTGCGGCGCTGAGAATTTTCCGGCAGGCGGCTTGTGCCACCTCTTCTGCGGTATCCAGATAATGCCAGCGGCTGTTTGTTTGCATTTAGTTACACTCCGGGGTTAATGAGCTGCGCCACGATTGGCTTTCTTTGTCGAATAAGCGGCGGCTGTCTTCGGGTCCCCAGGAACCGGCAGGATAGGTGACGATATAGTCACGTTCTATCGCCCAGGTTTGCAGGATCGGATCGACAATGCGCCATGCATATTCTACTTCATCAAAGCGCAGAAATAACGAGCGGTCGCCTTTTAATACGTCCAGCAATAAGTCTTCATAGGCATCGATGGCTTTTTCATTCTGCTGGCGAAAGCTGGCGTCCAGGCTGGTAGAGCGGGTGCGCATTTCCAGGCCGGGTTCTTTGACGGTCATTTCGATGCGGATGCACTCTTCCGGCTGAATGCCTAGCAACACCCAGTTGGGGTTCATGCACTGTACCTCGGTGCCGCGAAAAAACTGCAACGGCGGATGGCGAAAACAAATCGAGATCGTCGATTGCGCTTGGGCCATACGCTTGCCGGTGCGCAGGTAGAAAGGCACACCACGCCAACGCCAGTTGTCGATATACAGCTTCATCGCGGCATAGGTTTCGGTCAAGCTGTCGGCCGGTATGCCGTCTTCCTGCAAATAGCCGTTGACCCGTTCGCCGCCAACGTTGCCGGTGGCATATTGGGCGCGGAAGGCATGGCCGTGCACCGCTTCTCTGGGAATGGGGCGGATGGATTTCAACACTTTGACTTTTTCGTCGCGCAGGGATTCTGCTTCCATCGACACTGGCGGCTCCATCGCGACCAACGTCAGCAATTGCAGCAGATGGCTTTGCAGCATGTCGCGCATGGCGCCGGCCTTGTCATAGTATTCGGCGCGGCTGCCGATGCCGATGTCTTCAGAATGGGTGATCTGGATATGATCGATATAATTGCGGTTCCATAACGGCTCCAGCATCACATTGGCAAAGCGAAACACCAGCACATTTTGCACCATGCCTTTGCCCAGATAATGATCGATACGGTAAATCTGCTCTTCCGTTAGATAGCGATCGATGCGTTTTTGCAAGGCTTGGGCGCTGTCCAGATCGTAACCGAATGGTTTTTCGATAATCACCCGGCGCCAGCCGTGTTCTTCATCGAACAGACTGGTATTGCTCAGCATTTCCATGACCGTGCCGAAATCTGAGGGACTTATCGACAGATAGAAGGCGATGTTTTTAGGGAAATAGTTTTTTTGGCTGAGTGTGTCGGCCAGTTCTGTATAACATTGCGACTGTGTTATATCGCCTTTATGGTAATGCAAACGGGCGCTAAAACGTTGGAACACGGTTTCATCAAAATCGCCTGGAGCTTTGTCCTCGATCATCTGTCTGACTTCCGACTGCCATTTTTCCTGATCCCACTGTCTGCGACCGATTGCCAAAATACGGGTGCCTTCAGGCAAACGATTTGCCGCATCCAGATGATACAGCGCAGGCATTAGTTTGATTCGGGACAAATTTCCGGTTGCGCCAAAAATGGCGTAAGTGCAGGGTTCGGCTTTCATCGGTAGTACCTCGTTGTTTTAAAAAAGGTAGGGGCGAGGTAGCGTAACCTGAAATGCTTTATTTAAACAGTATTGCGCTCGTTTACAAGCATCGGCTTGGGAATGTTATTCCCGACGCGTTAGGTTCCGAAACACGCTTCCACGCGAATTCATGGCGCAATGCGCCTCTGCCATTAAGGTTAAGTACACTGACACCGTAGAGGCGCAATTGCAGAGCTTCACATCGCGCTACTAATGGCAGTGCGTAGCGCGTGGTAACGGGGATTTAAGCGGTATAGGTAGTGGATGCGGTTTTGCCGCCATGCCCTGTCCAATTGGTGTGAAAAAATTGGCCTCTGGGTTGGTCTATCCTTTCATAAGTATGCGCACCGAAATAATCCCGTTGCGCCTGCAATAAATTGGCCGGTAATTTTTCACTGCGATAGCCGTCATAGTAAGCCAGCGCGGAAGACAGTGCCGGGGTTGGTAGGCTTAGCTCGATGCCCAATATGACCGTTTTTCGCCAGCCTTCATCGGCGTGTTTCATGGCCTTGACAAAGAAATCGGCTAACAGCAGGTTTTCTAAATCGGGGTTGGCGTCATAGGCTTGTTTGATGTCGTTTAAAAACCGGCTGCGAATAACGCAGCCGCCGCGCCACATCAACGCAATATCGCCAAAGTTGAGCGACAGCTGATATTCTTTCGACGCTTCCCGCATCAAGCTAAAACCTTGCGCATAGGAAATAATCTTGGCGGCGTACAAGGCATCGCGAATCGCATTAATCATGGTTTTCTTGTTGCCGATAAATTTTAACATCCGTTTAGGCAATACCGAGGCCGCTTTAACGCGTTCCTCTTTTTGCGCGGATAAGCAGCGGGCAAAGACTGATTCGCCGATCAAGGTTAACGGAATACCCAACTCTAAGGCATTAATGCCCGTCCATTTACCGGTGCCTTTTTGCCCGGCTGTGTCGAGAATTTTTTTCAGTAACGGCTGACCGTCTCGATCTTTGTAGGCCAAAATAGCGGCGGTAATTCCAATCAGATAAGAGTTTAATGCTCCCTGATTCCACTCGGCAAATACGGCATGCAGTTCATGCGCGCTTAGGCCCAAGCCCTCGGACATCAGATGATACGCCTCAGAGATCAACTGCATGTCTCCGTATTCAATGCCGTTATGCACCATTTTGACATAATGCCCTGCCCCGTTATCGCCAACCCACTCGCAGCAAGGCTCGCCGTCAACCTGCGCGCTGATGGACTGGAAAATGGTTTTGACGGCGGGCCAAGCATCTTTATTGCCGCCGGGCATTATCGAAGGCCCGTGCCTAGCGCCTTCCTCGCCGCCGGAAACGCCGGCGCCTATGTAAAGGATATTTTGTTCTTTTAGCGACTGGGTACGGCGAGTGGTGTCGGTAAACAGTGAATTGCCGCCGTCTACGATAATATCGCCATCTGATAACAGTGGCGCTAATCTTTCGATATATTGATCGACGACTTCGCCCGCTTTCACCATTAACATGACGATGCGCGGTACTTTCAGGCTATCGACCAACTCTTGCAGCGAGTGGGTACCGATAATCTGTGTATTTTGGGCGGGGCCGTCCAGGAACTCATCGACTGTTTGGGTAGTACGGTTGTAGACCGCTACTTTAAAGCCATGGTCGTTCATATTAAGCGCCAGGTTTTGCCCCATGACTGCTAGGCCGATTAAGCCGATGTTTGCTTTCATAGTTGTATTCTTCTTAAAGAGTCATTTCCTCGTTCCCACGCGCCGCGTGGGAATGCCGTGTTGGACGCGCTGCGTCCCGTATACGCAAGACGTTGGCTGTAACTCGGGGCGCAACGCGCCTTGACTGCATTCCCACGTAGCGCGTGGGAATGAGAACAACGCTAACATATTGGTTTTTCGTGTCTTTCGTGCTTTTCGTGGACAATTTTTCCCAGGCTAAATCAATGCTTGCCCGGCTCCAGTTTTACGCCCCGTCTTTCATAGGTGACATAAGCTTGTAACGCGGTCATTTTCGGATCGTCGGCGGCCAACGGTTGCCCTTCCAGCGGGTTTTTAAGGCACCAGTTGATCATCTGCCAAAGCGGTACGACTTTGCCTAACTGTTTTTGAAATTTCGGATAGGTTTCAGGATGGGTGTTAGCCGCATTGGGGTGGCATTGGGCGCAGGCAACACCGTTGCTGCCTAGCTTGGGGCTGGTCCATAACTCGCGGCCTTCGCTCACAACAACCATAAATTGCTGGTGCCAGCGTTGTGCATCGGTATCGGTAAATTCATCTGCCAGGGATGAATCGGCGGCTGCGAACATCAAGCACAGCGCCATGGCTATTTTTTGGTAAGTAGGCATGTTTCTCGCTCTCCTGTGCTGCTAATATTGTGTTTGCGGGAGTATCCGCGCCTTTTCATCCTGATAGACTGTGTCTTCCGGGTGTTTTTGCTTATCGTCGTAGCGGACAATTCTATTGGTGTTGCTATAAAGCGTAAAATTCATGTCTGCGTTGCCATTGGCCATGTTGATAAACTGCCAGCCGGTGGCGTCGCGTTCGAAAAACG
>DATBQC010000139.1:0-3020 GCA_036561065.1 Methylobacter sp.
AAAGAAACGCTATCTCAGTTCTTCACGCCCGATTGGCTGATTCAATTTATTTGGCAGGTTTTATCACCTGCCTTTGATAGTGATGACGGCCGATACCGGCTGCTGGATAACAGCATCGGGAGTGCAGGCATGTTCCGTTATGCCGATCCAAAGCGTTTCCATTTGTGCGGCCTCGATGTTGATGGCCAGCTGGTTGAAACGGTCTCTGAAATTCTTGACGGAACCGGGTACATGTTCGACTTGGTTTGTGCCGGCATGGAATCGGTCGAATTGGTTAAATTTAGTGCATCACTGATCAATCCGCCGTTCTCTATTCCGTTATCGAGCCCATTCCTCAATGCTTACCCAGATGTTACCCATTACGGGAAATATGGCCCGGACACGTCGGCCGTGTCTCACGAATACGCCTTGGCGCAAGCCTTAAGCCATAGCGATATTGTTGCCGCTGTTGTGCCTGCCTCGACCCTAGAGGCTGTAAAGCAATCGCCTGTCATGGCTGACAGATTGCGAGCGGTATTCGATCTACCAAGCAGCACATTCAAAGAAGAAAACGTTGCGTCAGTCAATACGGTTTTAATGGTATTTGGGCGAAAGCTTCAAGGCCCAGCGGCCAATGCGCCGGAAAGCATCAGAATCAAAACAGGGGGCATCCACGAAAGTTCGGTACCATCAACGCTCTTTCAATTGAGTTGCCGCTCAGTCGATGATTTGGGGCACAGCCTCAATCCAATTCGTGTTATCGGTGTAGAACCCTCCGAGCCGGTCATCACCACGCCTGTCACGGGGGACAAAACGGTTATCCTTAAAAGAGCGGGCCGCTGGATAAAGCTGGATTTCTTCGATGGTGCTACGGAAGGCCGCGTGAAGAACACGCTTTATCGAGCGCGGCTGTTTTCCGATCATCTACATAAGTACCCAGCGAAGACCCGTTATGCCGGGCAGTTTCAATTGAATCTGGATGTCATTAGCATGCAGGACGATCCTTTTAAGGCGTTAAATTCAGTGTGCAACGTGATCAGGTTGGCAGGTGGTGAACCGGTTGTTAATCGCCAGCTGATCGATGGGATTAAATCCATTGTTGTTGAAAATGAAAAAATGGGGATTCCATTCGGACGCACGGTTTTTCGGAAAGGCACGCCGGAATTTAAAGCGACGTCAAACAAGATGGCTTTGATCAACAGGGCACAAAAAGGGGCTGCGGTATCGAAAAATGAAACTGTCACAGCCAAACGGGTTGATGCCGGGTTTATCGTCCAAACAGGACGCGGGGAATTTATCTGTGACCACGATACTTTTTTCGCGTTGTTCACCCCAGAAAAAAAGGTTGTTGACGCCGGTTACTGGGAGGATGTTTACCCGCCTATCAAGAACAGCTTTCCAAAGGAGATAGACCGTTTAAAAGCAAAGTCCTCGCTACTTGGGATCGACCAATGGCTGACTTGGGATTATCAACTTGAAGACCTTTACGAGTTGGCATTTAAGCCTAATGGCGCCATTTGCGGTTGGCAGATGGCGTTGGGTAAGTCCAGGCTTGCGTTATCGCTCGCGCTGCTTCTCAATGGAAAATCGCTGTTGGTGTTGAAGTCGCGGCTGGTACCGGAAATGGCCAATGAATTGAAATCGCTTGGCGTCACGGATTACAAGGTGATCAAAACCTTGAGCGATACCAAGCAGCTTCGCAAAATCAATATCATCAGCTACGAACGGCTAAAAATGGCCATCGATCCGCGACACCCCAAACTGACATTAGCTAAGTTTCTGCGTAAGAAAATCAAAAACGTACTGTGTGATGAAGGTGGATTGCTGGCCAATCATTTTTCTCAGCAAACACGGGCCGTGTGGGCAGTAGGCGCTAAGCGTCGGTATATCCTGGATGGCACACCGAGCCCCAACTATCCGCGTGAAATGCAAAATCTGGCGGCTTTTGTGGCCGGGCAAGAAAGGGCTTATCAACCGTATTCGATGAATGGCGGCTTCATTGAGAAGCGGCTGTTCAATGGCGCTGAATTCCAGCCAACCGGCCGAGATGAGTTTACCCGTCGTTACGTGACCCTGGAATGGGCTACCAATGAGTTCCTGGATAGTCACGAACGCGGGGCTAAACGGGAAGTACCCAAAATCAAGGCTGCATTCCTTCAGGATTATAGGGCATGGGTGGCGCCGATGATCAAGCGCCGCGTCCAGCAAGAACCGGCCGTCAGTCGCTATGTAAAATTTCCGGTACCAACCCTTTGCGATCCAATCGAAGTGGATTGGGATATGGATCATTTGCTGCTCTATGTCAAAGTCGCCGAAGAGTTTGCCGGATGGTACAAAAAATACGCAAAGGAGCGTGGCGAAGAAGGCAACGCGCTTAATTTGACCATGATCCTTGCGAGGCTTGAGGCTTGTTTCAAAGCGGCCAACGTGCCGAGTGCAGTCAGTGGATACGGTCGAGGCTTTCAGGCCCTGACCAGTAAGGAAAAGGTTTGTCTTGATCTAATCGAAAGCGAAGTGAAAAAAGGGTTGAGGCCCATCGTATTCGCTAAAAATCCGGCGGTATTGCGTCGTCTGTCGGCAGAACTGGCTAAACGAAACATTACCAATCTGGTATTCACGGGTGAAGAAACTATCGCGAAACGCACAGAGAAACTCAACGAGAGAATCCGTAACGGAAATGATCAAGTGATGCTGGCGAGCCTTGGTGTAACCCAAGACGGGCTAAATCTACCCATGCTCAACAGTGTGATTTTCTATAACCGATCCTACAAGTCGCGGGAAGAATTTCAGGCCATTTACCGGCTGATCCGGCCGCAACAAAAAAGCGAAGTGTCCTGTTATTTTCTGCACCTGAAAGGCAGCATCGATGAGTACATGGGTCAGCTGATCAAATGGAAAACACTGGCCAGTGAGGCGGGGTTGGATTATGGCGAGCAAGGCGATGAGGAAGAGTTTGTGCATTTTGACGCTTTTGTTTACCGGTTCATCAACTCAATACCGGAACTAAAAGAAAAGTTGGATTCACTTAGAAAGCTGGCTGC
>DATBQC010000140.1:0-2937 GCA_036561065.1 Methylobacter sp.
CTTCAGCTACGGAATCATTAACGATGCCGCCGCCAGCCCAGAAACGAATAGTATTTTCCGAGTGCACCAGGGTTCTGATCGCAATATTGGTATCCATATTGCCGTTGAAGCCGATATAACCGATAGCGCCGCAATAAACGCCGCGCCGATTGGGTTCGAGCTCTTCGATGATTTCCATGGCCCTGATCTTAGGCGCGCCGGTGATCGATCCGCCCGGAAAGCAGCTTTTTAACAAGTCCAACGCATGCTGGTCATCAGCCAGTATGCCGGTTACCGTACTGACCAGATGATGCACGGTCGCATAGCTTTCCACATCGAATAATTTCGGCACTTTAACCGAGCCTTTTTTACAGGTTTTACTGATGTCGTTGCGGAGCAAATCGACGATCATCAGGTTTTCCGCCCGGTCCTTGTTGCTGGCTTCCAGGTCTTTTATCTGTTGCTGGTCTTCTGCGTAATCGGGTTTTCTTGGCCGCGTGCCTTTAATGGGCTTGGTCTCGACCACGCCATTGGTCAGCTTTAAAAAACGCTCCGGGGACGAGCTTAAAATCTGCACTTCGGGCAGATTAAGATAGCAGCTGAACGGGGCGGCATTTAGTTTGCGCAATGTTTGGTAGGCCGTCCACGGATCGCCCTCACAACCGGCTACAAACCGTTGCGCCAGATTCACCTGATAACAATCGCCTTCCCTTAGGTAATGTTTGATCCGGTTAAAAGCACGAACATAGGCGTCCTTGTCCATATTGGACTGAGTCTCGCCGACCACCTTAAACGGATGTTCATCCTGCTTTATAGGTTTATGGCTGAACTGATCGATTAAGTCTTGCCATTTTTGCCGGTCGCAATACCCTGCCAAATAGCTTTTTTGCTGGTGATGATCGACGATGACTGCCCACTGGTATATACCTACCGCCATTTCGGCGATGTGTTCAGCATCTTCGGCAATTGTGGGCAGCGCTTCCAATCGGCGAACCAAGTCATAGGAAAAGTAGCCAATGGCACCGCCGTTGAACGGCAAGTCATCATCCAGCTTAAAATCCGGGAACTGAGCTAGCTGTTGCTTGACTAAAGCAAACGGATTTTCAGTCGATTTTATGGTGGCGCCGTCACGGGTAATCTCGGTCGCCTCGCCGTGCGTAACCAGGGTGCACACCGGGTCAGCCGCGATAATATCGTATCGACCCTGGCTGCTATGGGGAAATCCGCTATCCAGAAAAACAGCCCAAGGCTTGTCTGCGCAAACGGCAAACAGTTCTGCACTGTCAGTAAAATAAGGAAGAGGAGCGATAAGTTGGTTTGGTGACAGCATTTTTTGGATGGGCTTGGGTACAGTTTGTATTAACAATGCAAAGGAAATTCGCATTATTCAAAGAATTATTTATGACTATTTGCCCATAAATTGACCAAACGCACGGCTGCCCTCGCCGGTTTTAATGGTAGCTATCACTTTAAGAGTTCTGGCATCGAGTACCGACACATTGCCGTCAAACCAGTTAGCCACGTAGACATGCCGATCATCAGGATGAGTACTGATGCCTTCGGGTTTAGTGCCCACGGTAATCAGGGCTATTTCCTTTAATGTTTCGGTATCGACAACAGAAACCGTGCCGTCATCCTGATTGGTTACTAACAATCGACTGTCGTTCAGCGCCAGGGCTGTCGCATATGGCAACATGTTGACCTTGACGGTGGCAATGGGTTTCATCCTGGCCGTTTCAACAACGGTGACATCATCGCTTTTTACATTGGCGACATAAATGCGTTCGCCTCTGGCATCAATGGTGAGCCCAAACGGATGAGTTCCAACCTGCGCGTTTTTCTTAACGGACAATGTCTTCAAGTCGATCTGGGAAACCGAATTACTGATCCGGTTGGCGACATATAACCAGCGATTATCGGGACTGACGACCAAGCCCGAAGGCGATTCGCCGACCGCTATCGTTTTAATTATCTGTAAGCTGTCGGAATCAATCGCCGAGACGGTATTCTTGTACCAGTCTGCCACATAAACCCGCTTGCCATCCGGGGCAACCGCTATACCCAACGTGCCGTCATTGACAGCTACCTTGGCGATGACTTCGCGTTTTTTGGCGTCGACGACGGCGAAGCCTTTTGCCTCCGGCGTACTGACATAAATTTTGCTGCCGTCAGGCGCAACCGCAACCCCGGCTGGTTTACCGGCAACGGCAATAGTATCGACTACGCTGCCCGTTGCGGTATCGATAACAGATACGCTATCGCCCAATTGATTGCTGATGTAGGCAAAAGGCTGGGCGGCCAGAGGTGTAGATAAAAAAGCTGTAGCGATAAAAATCGCTACAGCCTTGTCGACAAGGATGGTGTGTAGGCAGCAAACCAGCCGGGAGCTGGTGCGGCAATAGTTCACTGAGAACACTCGCTAAACCCTACTTTTCGGCCAATTTTTTCAGGTTAATTAATCCTGTTTCCAAAATGGCTTTTACGGTTGTGTTAGCCGCTTCTTCGTTCATTTCTTCCGGTGGATTGTTGTTCATGTAGGCGCGGTAATAACCAGCTTTCCAGATAACTTCAGTCTTACCGCCTTTATCAGCCAACTCGATGCTTGCCGCGTAATCATTTACAGGTAACGCAGGGACTTTTTCTTCAGCACCGGCATGAGTAATGGTTTTAGATGAGCTCATGTCTGTGATTTTATAGGCATAAGACATTTTAGCGTCATCATACTTTTTTAATTCTTCGGTAATCGTGCCGCCGTCTTTTAAGGTCAAAACGCGGATTGCACCTTTAGTGTTATCGCCTTTAACTGTGGCACTCATAATGCCGGGATGCCAAGACATATCGCCATAATTTTTAATAACAGCCCAGACTTTTGCCGCAGGTGCATCGATGGTGATTTTCTCTTCGGCTTTTTGACGCACAGGACCGTGAGCGCTAGCTATTGAAGTAAAAAAGAACAGC
>DATBQC010000141.1:0-1772 GCA_036561065.1 Methylobacter sp.
GATGAAAAAGATTCTGCTAGCACTTTTACTGGTGAATTTTTTTGGAACAACAGCATTTGCCGAAGACCCGATCAATACCTCCGACAGTAAACAAATTTCAGCAGATAAGCTGTTATGTCCAGATGCCGATATCTGGAGCAAGAAAATGATGACGGGGGTATGCTGGTCTTGCTTGTTCCCCGTGAGGCTTTTAGGGATGACCCTGTATGACATGGATAACGATATTCCTGATGACGCATCGGAAGAGAGCTTTTGCTTCTGCAGTGATGACAATGGCATTCCAAATCTTGGCATGACGGGCGGCGCATGGTTGCCGGCAAGGCTTATTGAAGTAGTTCGGAAACCTTATTGTTCGCCGGCATTGGGCGGAATTTCATTCAATAATGGGGTTAGGCTATGGGGTGGTAGCAAAGAAGTTGAAGGGGATGGGACGGACAAAACGTTCTACAACTACCATTATTGGGCGTTCCCCTTATATACAATGCTAGACCTCTTTGTACAGAATGCTTGTAATGCCGGTGGATTTCGGAGTATGGACATGATGTATATGTCAGAACTCGATCCAACATGGAATATCGATGAGCTTGCATTCTTTTTGAATCCGGAGGCGGTCGTTTTTGCAAATCCATTAGCCGTGGCTGCATGCACAGTAGATTGTGCAGTCACAACAGCAAGCCAGCCAATGACGTCATTATGGTGGTGTGCTGGCTGCTGGGGAAATTTATACCCATTTACAGGAAACATAGCATCAGATGCTTCGCCGCCACGAGACAGTAGCTTGCTGTCTGCCCGAGTGCTTGCCGCTTTGCACAGAAGAGGGCTTGCTCATAAGACCTACGGGGATGATGCACTATGTGGCGGGACCATCTACCCGATGGTCCCTAAGCAGCAATACAAAATGAGCATGATGTTCCCGGTGACGGAAGCAGAGGCTGAAAAACAGCAGGTGGAGAAAAAAGACGCAAACGGCAACACGGTTATGGGTGCCAATGGAGCACCGGAAATGGTGGAAAAAGTTGTTCCCGGCGAAAACTGTTGTCATTACATCGGGGAATCGCCATTCAAGTGGGGGGAGTGGCGGAATATTCCTGGTACCGGTGAAGATTTTGTTTACTTGATTTGGCGTTATACCGACTGTTGTCTGAGCTACGTGGAAAAATAAAATAATGGAGAACATCCAAAAACCGATCGCTAGCCTGCTGATCGTGTGCATTTTTCATAACTCAATCGCAGCGTTTTATCTGTTAACACTGGCAACTTTTTTTGTGCCATTCCCAGCCTTTGCGGACGCGATTTTAGATAAAGCCGCCGAAGGTGAAGCGCTGGGTGGAACTTTGATGAATGGATTTACCGTTCCCAACGTCAACAGCTCAACCGGACAAATTACTCTAACCAATGGCTCGGTGGCAGGGCAAACCATCGAACAAAATGCAATGTTCCAGGAAATCCAGCCTGGATCAATAGATGCCGCCGCTGCGGCTTATGGTGACGCGGCTGCACAAGGAACTTATGTCAATAACAATATCGATAGCTTAAAAACGGGTAGCTCGCAACACGCTTACGCGTACCAAACACTTATGGGCGCCAATACAGCAATGCCCAACATGTTGAATGATCCGATATGGAAGCAATCGGATGACGTATTTACTCGAACATCACCATTGATTGACGATATGTTCAGTGGTTGTCAGAAAACAACCAACTGGGGAGAAACATCTTGTCCAATACATATCGAAAATCTAAAGCAATGTAAAAAATCATTAAAAACAGAA
>DATBQC010000142.1:0-1838 GCA_036561065.1 Methylobacter sp.
TTCAGACGCCGGGCGGGTACGGGTATTGAACCCACAAGGAGACAAATTCTAAAACTGCAAAAATTTTTTGAGTTAGATGTCGATGACAGTTCAGTCGGTGTGAACGGGGTATCGCAGTGCCACGACGGAGTTCATTTTGCCGATTGGCATGAAGCCAAGGATGCCGATTCCAGCAAGCAAGTTAAGGATCCTGTGCGAGACGAAAACCAAGGGTGTTGTAGCGGTCTGATATTTCAGTCCTGAAGCGGTAATCCGCACGAGCGTATTCAGGAGAGTCGTCCCAAGAACCACCGCGACTCACCCGGCTGGGACAATTGCCCACTTTACAACCGCCGGAACAATCGCCCGACCAGCAGGTACTGGTCCATTCCCAGACATTGCCGGACATATCATACAAATCCCATGCATTGGCTTGTTTATGTCCTACAGTGTTGGTGGTTTCGCCTGAGTCGCCTTTATACCAGGCAACTGCATCAATGCTGCCGGAACCGCAATAATGGGTGTGGCTGCTAGCGGCCTGACAGGCGCTATACCATTCATCTTCTGTCGGGAGACGATAATGGCTGCCGGTTTGTTTATTGATCGATTGTATAAAGTCCTGAACATCATCCCAGTTGACTTGCTCCACCGGGCAGTTATCGCCGCAATTTGAAAAAAAGGCGGGATTATTTCCCATTACCGCCCGCCATTGCCCCTGAGTAACTTCATACTTGCCCATCAATATACCGATAGGCAATTTCACCATCTCAATTTTCACTAAGGGTTCTTGATCATGAACTTTTGACTGCATAACTGGATGATTTGGCTCTTCGTCGAGAACAAACATGTATGCCAGCATACCTAGCAGCAATCCGACCAGTAAGACTAATTTAAAAGGCTTTAACATAAATCGTCGCCTCAGCATCAGTTTCTGAAATTTCTCTAAACAACTGTCGCCACCAACATCCGATCGTAAAGTGCGTATCCAAACCCTGTTGATAGGTTTCAGTTGCCAATATTCAAAAAACGCTTATCTTGCGGGTACAGTTATCCCGCTATTCATCAATGCAATGATACATATCCGGCCTTAGTGGCAATGCTTTGCCCTTCCTGCGAAAGAACGAAATCGATAAAAGCTTGTAACACCGGTGAAAGCGGCTGGTTATTTGGCTGATTAATGGCAATGCCCAAAGTGCGACTTATGGGGTATTGTCCAGAACGGATAGCTTCTGTGGTGGGTCCTACTGCGATAGCATCTTTATGTGGAGCAACGGCAAGCATATGTATGCCGGGCGTACTCATTGAACTACTGGAAAATCCTATACCGGCATCATCCGAGATAATAGCACTCACCACGGCTGCGGGTCCCGCCAATGCCTGAAAATCTTTAATAAAGTCGCCTCCGCATAAAGCGGTTTCTCTAAAAAGACTGCTGGTTCCGGTAGCAACGGTTAAGCCATATACGGCAATCCGCCGCTTCGACAAATTACCTTTTACACCTAATGCACCCCATGTTTGAATCGGTTTTAATTCTCTACAACGGTATGTATTGGAGAAGACGGCATCAAGTTGTTGAAGGCTAATGCCTGTTAAAGGATTTGCATCATTAACATAAACCGCTACTGCATCCATAGCTAAAGGAATTACATGAGGCGCGTAACCGAACCGAGCTTCAAATGCCTCGTTCTGTTTATCGCTTATTGGGGTGCTGGTCAGTGCTACATCAGCTATACCGTTGATCAATGCTTCGATACCTGCCGTTCCGCCCGGATCAGCGATAGTAACCATGACCAAGGGATTTCGCTCTGAAAATGCCTGCGTCCAGTAGGCCATAAGATTGCTTAATGCGACAGAACCGG
>DATBQC010000143.1:0-2747 GCA_036561065.1 Methylobacter sp.
CTTCAATGCCATCGAGATATTATTCAGCAAACAGTGTCTAGTTTTCAATCCGCGACTATGTTTATTCAAAAAGTAACTGAAGATTTTTCTTTTATATACGTTTGCAAATTATGCTCTTTTGAGTTCCCTGAAGAGCATAAACATACGAATGAAGAATGTTTCTATCTCACATCATGAGCTCCTGATGTGAGATAGAAACATGAACTTTCTTCGGATGGCTGCTCGAATTGTTATTGCAACTGACAGGTCTCTTGCAGAAGCGATTCGAGAAAAACTCCTTCCTGAAATTTTAAGTTTATTTCCGTCTGGATACTTTCAGGACAAGCTTTATGACACCGGGGAGCCAGGAAAAGGCTTTCGGCCAGGGTATGTCTCTTTCGGCCTGCGTCCTGATGCTTGGAATGAGCGGCAGCTAATCGGTGGTGTACTCATTCGTGGAACATATCCATCAAGTGCTATACGATCTAATTCTCCGGAGCCCAACACTCCTGAATGGAAAGAATGGGCAAAAAACGGCAATCCACGCTTGAAGGGAGGAGAAGCAGAGTCTATCAAGCTTGAAGCTGGATATTATAACAAAACAAAAGGCGGCACATTTGATAGAGCCCGTTCTCTTGGAGACGCTCTTTTTACTATCTCAAAGACTGAAATGATTGAGGAGTTGGTTCTTGCAAATCCGCCGTCTGTTAAATCGGCGTTAGAATCTCTTGTCCAAGATATAATTGATGACCCGCCCGAAGGCGCCGAATCTGCAGGCCTGACGCGTTCCAAGTCACCGTATTCAACGATGAAGAAGTTTTTAAATTATCTCGTAGATGAGGATCGCCGCACATTCCGGCGGAATGAAATAGATGCCGTCTCTCAATCAACAGGCAAGAAACCAGAAGATATAATGACTTTTCTTCGTGCCCGTGGATTTAGTTTAGATAAAGCTGCCTAAATTTTATGCGTCTCCCTAATAAGTATAACTTTCTTTAGTCTATCGATCGTTTGTCTAATCCAATGTCGGTCTTTCTTTGACTTCACTATTGCTAAATGCGGTCCGTCATAAATCCAATTGTCAGGCCTTGCTCTCCCGTCTACATCTAATACACATATCCGAATTTTCGTTGTGTCCTTCTGGAACATCACCCAAAATTTTTTATCATTACTCGGCAATTCTAGTATTTCTCTTACATAGATAGAAATATTGCCCTTCTTGGCTGTGAAATATGGAGGTAATTCAAGAGCTCCCCTGGGATAGTCAACATCAAAGGCACCCTTACATATCATTTCATCGGACATGGTCTCTCCATGTTCACTTGTTCTATTAAAGTATGTCCATTACTATTTCTCGCCGATATATCCTTTATTCGGATTAGACCGTCTTGTTCCAATTTACAATCTGATTCATATATTGTCCCAAGTTCCAATATGGTTATTATTTTAGATTCTTCAACTTTGATAATATTTGCTGATCTTTTGCAAATATCATTTCTACATTCTCCCCAAGAAAGAAGGGCTTCATCTCGCCCATCTCTATTGAGATCAAATGCTTTGAGTATTTCACCACCGGTCTCGAATGATGCTGTCGGTATACCATCACGAGCTAGAATCAATCTTCGGCTACCAAATTGATTAATGCCTATCCCACACCCTCCAACTACTATCGTGTAAATGGATTCCTGTTTGTTCGATGAAGTGAAAGATCCTCGTGTTTCTGCTAATATTTGCGGTGTGACCTTATTGCATTTTTCAAGGCCACTAATCGCTAGTCTCATAGCTAGCGATGCCCCATCATCTATTGTTTTGGGCCATTCTTCCATATCCTCTATTCCGAAAATATGAATCCTATTCGATTCGATAGACTCGACGGTTTGAATCGGTTCCTGACTCATCTCGGTACAAGCTTGTACCGAGATGAACGCCAGTATAATCCATGGTTTCATACATTGGTTTATTGTTGGTAATGTAAGGTTTACAATGAGCTTTTGATATGGTTTTCGAGCATGGATCAGGTTAAACCCTCCGAAATTGCAAGCTTTCTCATTGCCATTGCCGATGGTATCGATCGTGCGAAGTCCCCGAAGACTTCATTCGTCGCGTCCGACATCAAGGCAGCTATTGCTGCTATAGATGGCAATGAGAAAGCGGTTGAACACATCCGAAATACTAACGCGGCGGTTAAAGCTGCGAAAGAGCAGAAGCCCGAGCGTACGGCATCGGCTACTGACAGTCCTATCAATCTCCGTTTCCAGGGTACCCTCACCCCGGATCTCATTAGCAAAGCCGCTGCCGAAGTTGCGAAGCGCCGCCCAGGCTTCGAAGGCAAGCACCTCAAGATGAGCATTTCGGCTTTTGTGGTTGAAGACTGAATATTTTTTATTTCACGCCAGAACCTGATTCATTTCATAATAAATAGCGGCGTGCGGTATAATGGATGGAGGCCTCTTATGACCTCCATCCATTAAATGGCCTTCACCGGTCGACTTGGGACTTTAAATAGTAAGCTCGGGAATATTGTTCTCGGCATTGTGGATGATTTCGGCGCAGCTGCTGCCGGATTTCAAGTCCATCAATTAACATCCAATAAAGTACGCGTTATTTTCGGTATTCGCGTCTTGGATGATGCCTTAGATATAACGAAATATGTTCTTTCTAGTACAGCGACGCCAGGTACTGCTCGTATTCCTGCTGCTCAAGAAGTTACATTCTTCGATGAGACGCAGAGAGCAGTTGTAGTCGAATTTGACGATAATATTACTTAC
>DATBQC010000144.1:0-4562 GCA_036561065.1 Methylobacter sp.
GGCATAGCCAAGAAACAATCGATTCCGGTCGATTCGCAATTGGGCTTGTTTTTGTAATGTGGCCGCCGGCCTTTCACTGGGTTCTAGGGCTGCAAGTTTCGCTTGTAACATGGATAGTTCTGCATCGATCTGGCTCCGCGATGGCGCTGACCATCGCTCCATTACGCTCACGGCACGCACGCCAATTTCAGGCATCATCCATTCAGTCGCCCCGGCTGCTGTTTTCAGCGACACACCCTTGAGCCAGTGGTACGTCTCGTCATCATTGATGGTGGTCAGCGCAGCACCAATTTCTATGCTCGCCAATTCATGATTGCGGCAGCCGGTAGTGATCGCTATCAGGAAGTAACAGGCATTTCGCAACCGAATCATTTTCTTATTCCTGTGCTGCCGTTTGCTTCCCTCGCGTGCTCGCTCTTCCAGAATAGCGTCAGCTTGATCCAACGTAGCTTCTGCACGTTCAAAAAGGACTTGTAAGATGTGTCGAGGAATGATCTCTGTTCGCGGATCTGTGGCGTCGCGCTTACCATTCATGCCGCATAGTGATTTTGCTGACGAATTCGGCCAAGGGTGGCTCGGCATTGGGTCAGTACTCTTGCTTCGCAAGCTATAGATCAATTCGATCGCTGATAATAGATGGACACGCCTGTTGGGTCGCAGTCCTTTGCTAAGTGAATCTTGCGCATATGCTTGGCAATGCAAGGGGCGAACATCGGCGAACCGCGTCACGTGATGTGCCGCCAACCATTGCGCGAAGGTACGAATGCAAGTAATGAAGCTAATCACTGTCGTCGCCTGTGGCCGCTTTCGCCCTACCGTGCCCGTCGACCAGTAGGCGTGAGCAGTCGACTTGGCACCCGAGATGAACGGCGACGGGAACGTGGACCAGTCAACGATCTTTTTTCTGGCATGCCAATTTGCGTTGGGAATGAAAGGGCTGAAATCCCATGTGGTGTCGCCATACCGACTGATGACAGTGGAATAATCATCATGCTCAATGGACGATATGACGATGTTGTTATGCTCTCGCTCAGTGGCATCATCACACGATTCCGGCAATACACTGGCGGCATTGGACGTAGCTTTCATAAATCGGACGCGGCGCGCGCGGCTTCAGTAATTTCAGGCAATCGCCAATAAGGGTGTGGATCGCGCTTCGCCCGTTCTCTCACGCGCGATATCAATTCTGGCTCGAATTTGAAGGTGACCTGAGTATCGATAATGCGAACTATCCAGCCATAGACTTTGCTCCATTTACTGGCACCCAAATTTTGACGTTCGCCAATAAGAAACCAGTAAAAGCTAAAGAGCCGATACAGGTCGCGCTCATCGTTGGTGATCACATAACTGCGACACCCGAAACAGGATAGAAAGTCGATGCAGGGCTTGTCACCGTTTGCAGGTGCGCGCTCGCCATGTATCGGATCTTTGCAGCGCCCAACTGGCGTGTTCTCGGCAGGGATCGGAATCGTCGACAGTCCTGCACGAATTTCGACAACCAAGCTTTCGCCCATGAATTTCCAGTTACGTTCCAATTCCGGCGTAACTGCGAGATAGTGAACATCAGCGACCCCCCCACCATGGCCCATGACGCGAGCCACTGCAAATGGATCGCCGCCCGACAGGCGCCAAAGTCGATTCGCTAGGGTCTTTCGTAGTCGCGACAAATTTACCGTCAGAGTCGTCCCATCATCGGCCCGTAGATTGTGCCGAATCGGGAAACTTTTTAACGCAGCATGCAGAGATGCGATGCCCAGTTCCTTCATCTCGCCCAAGCTTCTGTTTGCCTCGCTGCGATATAGCCACAAACGATCTGAGAATTCTGGAGGTGCGACAGCGGCAAGCGGTGCAGTCAACATTTTCACCTGTTCATAAATGGCGACGGCGCCCATCTGTATTGATGTAAGGGTATTGCAATCGCGCTTGCCGTTCACTACGGTTTGTTGGGTCGCGTTGGCACGTTTTTTATGGGTTACCAATAATTTCAAGTTTGGCGCGAGCGGATGATCCTTCAATGCGTCGCGGGACAGCTCGAGCATCGGCTGTGTATTGCGTCCCGTTCGGAGACAGATCGCCAGCAAACATACGGTTAGCGCCTCCGACATCCGATGCTCGAACCGCCCGTTAAAAATTGCTGCTATGTCTGTCTTCAACGCCTTGATCAGGCGTTCACGTTCGGCCTCGCTGTATGGCTGTTGTCCCTTGGAGCGCTTGTTGCTGGCGGGATAAGGATTGAAGGGAAACAACGTCTCTGCCGACGGAAGCATTCCCCTTGACGAGAGCAGTAGAAGAACCGCCTTCACTTGGGTGTAATAACCGCGTTGAGAAGTATAGCCAACGCCAACGAGTCGACTCAGATAGCCAATGAATTCTTCGATAAATTCGAAGTGTATGTCGGTTAGCGTGAATTCACGCTCACGAACGGCGGCTGTAAGGATGCAAAAGTCCAGGAAATGTTTGAGGCCCTTTGCATAATTTACAATCGTCACTCGACTCAGGGCGGGCATTTCCAGAAATGCCAGGACGGCATTTTGGCAAGCGGCAGTCACAATGTCGACATTACGACCGTACCATCGGCCAAAATCAATGCTGCGGGCAGAGCTCGCGTTCTTTTCAATATGAATTGTCGATGATTGCAGCAGAGAGGAATGCGCCACGTGCGTACTGGTGCTGTCGGGAGTGTCCGACGCAATCGAGCGCACGGGCCTGGAATGAATAAATTGTTTGCCGGTGCGAGTCATGTCTGCGCAGCCTCTCGAAAGAGGGCGTTGATTTCTTCATCGTGCTTCAACATCAAATCGGCGTCGAGCTGATTCAGAAGATGCAAGTAGATTTCAGTTGTGTGGATGCTTGAATGTCCCAACCGGTCACGTACATACATCAATGGTTCCCCCGCAAATTCGCTCTCCCGAAGGCCATGCAAGGTATAAGTTGCGTAGGTATGCCTCAGCATATGGCAAGTCAAATGAAATCCGACTTTTGTCGCGATTGTATGGAACAGGTTCTGGATCGACGAACGGTTGTGACGATTCCCCCACTCGGTCAAGAACAGGGTCGACGTGGGAGCTGTCGCCGCTCTGGCGAGCCTGGGCCTTTGCAAAACGCTGTACTGCCAGAGGTCCGCCATCAACTCGATTGGAACATCAATTGACCGGCCATGATTACCTTTTAGTTTCATGTCGGCAGGATCGAGATCTATCCTGACCTTGAATTTGCTTTTTAGATCTTGCCGATTTGCAGGATCGAATAAATATTTTTCCGGGAAAGTCTGAAGCTCTTCGGACCGCAAGCCAGTTTGGAGGGCCAGTCGAAAGAGTAGCCTGTGACCAATGTTATTGGTGGCCCGAAGGCAGGCGACACACTGGTCTAGCGTCAATAATTTGACTAGCTTTTTTGGCTGACGCAGCACGAGAGACGTTGATCGGTATACATTGCCCTTCGCACTGGTATGGGCAAGGAAGCCCGCTGGTCGGTTGACGCGAACAGAAATGTCGCTCCAAGGAAGCGCTTTGACCAATTCCTTTTCCCAAGCCCATACATAGAATCTTTGAATTGTTCGCAGGCGTTGATTGACGGTCCGGTGTGAAAGTCCGCATTCCTTCAGTGACCAGTCGCGATAGATTTCAAGTACACCTGGCATGCCCTTCAATGGCATGCAACTCCAGTCGTACCGGTTAGTGTCCACAAAGCTGAAGAAATCAAATAAATCCCGACCATATCTTTCCCACGAACGTTGACTCTGTGCCCGACCATTCTTAATGCATACTTCTACCAAATGTTCGAATGCCGGCATGAAAATCTCCATGGCATCGTCAACAAGCAAGGGGAATCCGGGATAGGGGTAATCGTGAATACGAAAGTTCTCGTCGGAAAAGATGATTTTGATTTCGACTCCTGAAAAAAACTTTGGCTAAGTGCAAGTGCAAAATCAATTCCGGAAAGAGCCACATCTAAAATCTTGAGGGACGGGTTCCGCTGCGCTCCACCCGTGTGACCCCGCACCAGAATGGAAGACGATATGAATAAAAAATTTCAAAGCAACTGCTGGGAGATACGGGACATTGAGCGAGTTGGAGAATAGCATAAGGGTATGAGATCATTGACTATTGTCGCTAACGATCTCATCTATACAGACCACAAAGCCGGGGAGGAAAAAAGATCCTTGGTGATTATTCCGCGCGCCGAATACGATGACTGGTTGTCGTGCAGGGATCCGGAACGCGCCAGGACGTATCTGCAACCGTTTCCGGCCGAAATGATGGCAGCTGCGCCGGCGCCGAAGCCAAAGAACACGAAGGAAAAGGTGAAGTCGGTACCCGACGAACCAGGAACTTCATCACTATTCTGAGTCACAAGAAAGCTGCGGCAAACGTGGCTTCGCAAAATAGGTGTGTCCGGGCCTTTTCCGACCTTGCGTCACAATGAATTCAATACGTTGATTTCACTTCCACACCCTGGTCATACCGATTCTGCCAATGCGCCATGAATGAAGCGGCGAGGTCCGGATTATTCCAGACCACCAGGACATTTTCGCTATTCGATCGAGCGGCGGCTTGACTGTA
>DATBQC010000145.1:0-2915 GCA_036561065.1 Methylobacter sp.
CTAAAGGTACTGCTGTACATCCATTCGCTGCTAACTAAGATTTACTTAGTTATCAAGAATGCTAAAAATACCCCGGCTTAACGGGGTATTTTTTTGCCTGAAATTTCTGCAACATCTCCCGCTTTAATGGTGCCGGAGTGCAAAGCACTGGCAACCAGTGCCTGATGAATCCCCGCTCCGCTCAGAGCGATTAAATCCTGCTTGTTTCTGACGCCGCCTGCGGCAATAAAGTTTTTGTCGGGATGTCGCTTGCAAAACTCAGTTAATTTTTCCAAGTCGGGGCCGTGGCTGCTCCCTACGCGATCCAACGTCATGATGATGATATTTTCCGGCCAAAAAGTCGGGTCGTAAAAAAGACTTGTTGCACCCAAAGCATTTGAACTTGAATAATCCAACGACAGAATAAAGTTGTTTTTATAGGCTTTGATTTCTATGATGGTTTCATCTTGATAGGATTCGCTGCCCAAGACTGGCTGGGCATTGCCGAGATGCTGCGAGCTCTGATCATATTTTTGATAACCTTGGTCTATCCAGAAGGTAACGTGCGGGAAGCGATTTAATACTTGCTTTATCAAGCGTTTATGGTCGCCCTGATCAGTAATCGCGTTCAAATCCGCAATATAGAAAGTGTCAAACTCATAAATTCCCAGGAATGCCTCAATAACCAGAAAAATATCCGGCGACTTGCACAGCTCAGTATTAACGGGGCGATAGTTTTCTCGATTGCCTTGCCGGGCGTGGACTACAACGCCGTCCTTTAAGTCGATTACCGGGATTATTTTCATGATGCGTGGTTTGCGGGTGATACAATATTGCGTTCTATTTTATAGCTGTTTATTGAGTATTGTGAAAATTCTGGTGTTTGAGTATATCACTGGCGGCGGCTTTAATAAGCAGGAGTTGCCGGATTCCCTGGCTGATGAAGGGCGTTTGATGTTGAAGGCGCTGCTCGATAACCTGGTTCGATTACCCGATCTCGAAGTCACCGTTATGATGGACTGGCGACTCAATGAGTCAATAAATACGGTAGGTATCAACACCGTCATCATCACGCCTGAGCTTGATATTACCGAAGAATTTACGCGACTGGTTAAGCAATCTGACTTGGTGTGGCCGATAGCGCCGGAATTTGACGGAATCTTACAAACTTTGTGTCAAACGGTTGAATTGGTAGGCAAGATATTGCTGACTGCGCCGTCAGCAGCCGTTGCTATTGCCGGTAATAAATTCAAGACTCATGAGCTGCTCAACCGTCATCAGATAACCTCCGTTCCTACCAGGATGCTTGGAGATGAATGCCCCTCCTTCGATAGGCTCAAGGCTTGTCCTGAGCTTGTCGAAGGAGCAGACGGTGAATGGATCGTTAAGCCAGTTGATGGAGTGGGGTGTGCAGGTAGTTATGTGATCACCAACCGGCAGGAGTTCGAGCAGACGGCGGCACGGGAAGGCGAATACATTATCCAACCGCATCTTCAAGGCACTAAAACCAGTCTTTCGTGTTTATTTAAACAAGGTCGCGGTTGGCTGGTCTGCGCCAATTTGCAGCATTTTGACTTCATCAACCAGCGATACCAGTTGGCGGACATCGTGGTGAACCATCATCAAGATTTAGGCGTCTACCAGTCTGTGATAACTGAAATAGCTCAAGCATTGCCTGAATTGTGGGGTTATGTCGGCATCGATTTGATAGAAACTGCTGCACAAACATGGGTGCTTGAAATAAATCCCCGCCTGACCACCTCATTTGTCGGCATATACGAGGCTTTAGGCATTAATATTGCCGAATCTGTTTTACAGCTAGTGCATGGCGAGCCGGCACTCACCCCAGTTTGTAACAGACCTGTTATGGTCCAAGCAAAACAGGAAGCGTATGCAAGCTAATATTATCGGTTGGGATATTGGTGGTGCGCATGTTAAAGCGGCGGTAATCAAAGACGGTGAGATTATCGCCGTTTTTCAGCAACCATGTCCGTTATGGAAGGGGCTGGATCAACTGCAACAAGCCGTGAACGCTATTATGCAGGAACTGGCGGGTTCGAATTGCCACCACGCTATTACCATGACCGGCGAGTTGGTTGATTTGTTTGAAAATCGGGATGACGGCGTCAAGCAAATTATCCAAACCATGACCGAGCTGTTGCCGGAAGCAGACATTCTAATTTATGCCGGTCAGCAAGGCTTGCTGAAAACCTCACAGATAGAAGGTAGGCATTACGCGTTGATCGCCTCTGCCAACTGGTTGGCTAGTGCCTCATTTGCGGCGCAGAAAGTCGGCAGCGGGCTTTTTGTCGATTGCGGCAGCACCACCACCGATATACTGCTGCTCAATAACGGGCAAGTACTGGCGGAAGGCTACACCGATTATCAGCGATTACTGTCTCAAGAGTTGATTTATACCGGCATCGTGAGAACCGCTGTGATGGCCGTTACCCAAACAGCGATGGATCAGGGCAAAAAAATCGGTCTGATGGCCGAGTATTTCGCCACCATGGCCGATGTCTATCGCGTCACCGGCGAACTTAATGACGTCCACGATCAAACCGATACGGCGGATGGCGCGGAAAAAACAGTCCTGGCCAGCGCCAGACGGTTATCGCGAATGATAGGTTGCGATTTTTATCCCGAGGAACTATCGCGTTGGCAACAATTCGCCGAAAATATCCGCGTCCAGCAAATGCAGCAACTACAGCGCGGTTGCGAAGTCCGGCTGTCCCATTATGAACTTCCACAAAACAGCCCGTTGATCGGCGCCGGAGTGGGGCGCTTCCTGGTCAAACAGATTGCATTGAACTTGGGTCGTCCTTATCTGGATTTTTCCGATTTGTTGCCGGTAGCCGCAATTGGAACCGATATGACAGCTGCGGACTGCGCCCCGGCGGCAGCAATAGCGTGTTTGGCCGAGAAGTTAGGCAATG
>DATBQC010000146.1:0-4349 GCA_036561065.1 Methylobacter sp.
ATGAACCGGGTCAAAATCAGGTCGCTAAACTTTATGCGCGGACGGACTTTCCTCAATCGTTTTTTGATCATCGATGAAGCTCAAAATCTGACCTCAAAACAAATGAAAACCCTGATAACCCGCGCCGGGCCGGGAACCAAAATCATCTGCATCGGCAACCTGTCGCAAATAGACACGCCTTATTTGACGGCGACAACCTCTGGATTAACTTATGTTGTAGACCGTTTTAAAACCTGGCCTCATGGGGCGCATATCACCCTGCGCCGCGGCGAACGTTCACGCTTAGCTGACTACGCTTCGGATATTTTATAGATAGGTACCTGAACTAAGCTGTTCAGCGGCTCAACCGTCAAGCCTAAAGGATCTAGACTGATATTTTGGCGATAAATAACTTAGAGGAAACTTATGCGAGAAATATTATTCCCAGGCAAACTCAATGACTAAAAACTAATGGATGCTGGCTTTTTGATAGATCAGTAGCTATCTTCGTCTAAAAATAAGCTATTGATTTAATGGGGTGAACGACGGGCCTCGAACCCGCGACAACCGGAATCACAACCCTATCCACAGCAAATAATACCATACAAACCAATTAGTTACTCGCTTGCCATAATTAATAACTAAGGTAAATAAGCCTAATAAAGCCATGGTTATATTACGCACAGTTGCAAAATTGTTACACCATTAAAACCTAACCACGACACTTGCAGTAATTATGAGTCAGTATTAATTTCAATATTTTCAACAAAATCGAACACTGGCTGGAATCGCCTGTTGACGCCGATCGAAAACTGATCACCTGTACCGGTTGAATTTTGACCAGGAATAAGGGTTAAAAAGCATAATATTCATCAGCATTCTGAATCCAAATGACACCAGTCAGACCGATTCCGGTACAACTCGCTCTAAATGGTCAAATTTCAACTGGCATCAACAATTGATGAATAAAATACCCACGTCTGCCCCCCCTATGACCGCCGAAAAATCGGTCCCCATCATCTTCGTGTGCGGGGTTAATAAGACGTATGCCGGCGGTTTTCAAGCACTCAAAAAAATCAACCTAGAGATAAAGCGAGGTGAGATATTCGCCTTGCTCGGACCCAATGGTGCGGGCAAGACGACGCTGATTAACATCATCTGCGGCATCGTCACTGCCACTTCTGGAACCATCATCGCCGACAGTTACGACACGGTGCGAGACTACCGTGCAGCACGTGCAACCATCGGGTTGGTGCCGCAGGAACTCCATACGGACTCGTTTGAGTCTGTTTGGGCCACGATCAAATTCAGTCGTGGACTGTTTGGTAAGGCACCCAACGCAGCATACCTGGAAAAAGTGCTGCGTGATCTGTCCCTATGGGATAAACGTGACGAGAAAATTATGACGCTATCTGGCGGCATGAAACGCCGAGTGCTGATTGCCAAGGCCCTCGCGCATGAGCCAACGATACTGTTCCTTGATGAACCAAGTGCCGGTGTGGATGTGGAGTTACGACACGACATGTGGCGTATGGTACGCGAGCTACGTGCGCAGGGTACCACTATCATTCTGACCACGCATTACATTGAGGAAGCAGAAGACATGGCAGACCGCATCGGCATCATCAACAATGGTGAGCTGATCGTTGTTGAAGACAAAAATGTATTGATGCGCAAGCTCGGCAAAAAACAGCTCGTGCTGACTTTGCGACAGCCCATGAGCAGTATCCCGGTCGAGCTAAACGCTTGGTCGTTAACGCTCGCCGACGACGGAAACGCGCTGGTTTATAGCTTCGACACCCAGGAAGAAGAAACCGGCATTGCCGCATTATTGAGAAAGCTGGGTGAACACAACATCGAATTCAAAGACTTGCGCTCCAGCGAGAGTTCACTGGAGGACATCTTCGTCAGTCTGGTGCATCAACCCAAGGGGACACTGGAATGAACATCTATGGCATTCGCGCCATTTACCACTTTGAAATGGCACGCACCTTTCGTACTTTATGGGAAAGTATCGCCGCACCGGTGCTTACTACCTCGCTGTACTTCATCGTATTTGGTAAAGCCATCGGTTCGCGTATGGGCGACATTGACGGCATCAGTTACGGCGCCTTTATCATCCCAGGACTGGTCATGCTGAATTTACTGAACGAAAGCATATCCAATGCTTCTTTCGGTATATACATGCCCAAGTGGGCAGGCACTATTTATGAGCTGCTGTCAGCACCGGTTTCGTGGGTCGAGGTGTTGATTGGTTATGTGGGGGCTGCAGCGACCAAGTCGGTGATGTTGGGTCTACTCATTCTGGGCACCGCCCGCATTTTCGTGCCCTACGAAATTGCCCATCCCTTGTGGATGATCGCCTTTCTCGTACTCACTGCTGTTACTTTCAGTCTATTTGGCTTCATTATCGGTCTATGGGCCGATAATTTTCAGAAACTGCAGGTGGTTCCGATGTTGATCGTCACCCCGCTCACCTTCCTGGGCGGCGCGTTCTATTCGATCAATATGTTGCCCCTATTGTGGCAGAAGATCACCCTGTTCAATCCAGTGGTGTATTTGATCAGCGGTTTTCGCTGGAGCTTCTACGGCGTCGCCGATGTGCACATCGGCATGAGTATTGGCATGACGGTTGGCTTTCTCATCATCTGCCTGACTTTTGTATGGTGGGTATTTAAGACTGGGTACAAGATTAGGAACTGAGGTGACGATCATGAGTCTGATAGCTCCAATAGATATTCCATGCTAACGGACTATGTCCGTTTCGGCTTATGCGTCATCCTTCTTTCTCAAGACGGCGTTGTTAAATAAATACCGCTGATTTATTCAACAACGCTCCGCATAAGAGTGGGACTATCCTTGTGAGGCTGGTTAATAAAATCCAGCCTTGATGGTTATAACCCGGTTTTTGCTGACTTCACCATAGGTGACAGAGCTTCGATTTCACGGGAGATGATCGAATAAAGCTCCGGAGTCCATTCCGGGAGTTCTTCGGAGTCAGCCTCCAAAGGATATGCTCTAGGGTCGTGCGGGGCAATCACGACTTTCACATTTTCGGCACCCACTTGCGCAGTGAGGACGAAAAGTTCCTCAATCGCTTCGTCGCCCATAGCCAAGCAGCCGATGGAGGCGGCTTTGCCATGAATGAAAATATCCGAACCCTGATCGGCGCGCCCTTCCTGCGCAGCATGGGAGAAGTCAAATTCGTTGGGGTAATTTATTTTCATCGACAAGTGGTAATGGCTGTTGGGATTCAGCCCCTCGATGCGATAAATGCCTTCCGGCACCTGCTTGTCGCCTTGACGCAATTTGGGGCTGGCCACGCCGCTGGAGGCCAGGATGTAATAGTCGCGGATGAAGCGGAACTCGCCGTTGTCTCTGGCCCATAGTTCCAGTTTCTTTTCCTGTTTCAAGGCGATGAAGGTGACTTCCCGGGGAGGGTAGGACACCTTGGCCTTGGTGAAATAGTAGTTGAGTTTGCCCGTCACGTTCGCGCCGTAAGCTTGCAGAATATCCTCCACTGTCCATTGCCCGGGAGGGATGTCATACATTTTCCGTTCGGCCTGGGCTTGGCGTTTGATGGCGATGGTGTTGGCTGCGGTGGTAGCGGGCTTGTGTCCGGAGCACCCGCCGAGCAACCCCGCTAAGGCCAAGCCTGTAATGATTTGGGATATTGATTTCATAATGCGTGCTGGAAATGAAGTGAAGATCGACATGATTTAGTTTGGTTAACCACTGTAAATGAAGGCAGTTTTCGATCCATGTAGTCAGTTAATTCTGCTGGTCAATGTAGTTTGCAACTTCTCACCCAATTGACAATTGTCAATTGGGATGAATTCGTTAAATTATAACGATAACAATAATCTAGTGGAAATTTTAACGCTTTTTCTAATGAAACTGAGAAATTTTTCAACGCTCTTTGCCATACTGCCGACACAAGATATGCGGGAGCTTGATTTTAGCTTCGGTGATAAGCTTAAAACTAAAGCTTATAGCGCGTTAACGTTTGCTTAAATCGTATAGGGTAAAAACAGTCAAAAAGTATTAAGTCGCTGTTCAGCAAATTTATGTAAAAGTAGCTCCAACTTAATAGCTTTCCAATGAATTTAACTTTTTGAGCGAGGATTTTTACCAATGAAAAAAACAGTAATTATCAGCTTTATGATGATTTGTGCAAGCAATACAGCGATGGCCCATGGCTACGATTATGCTGACGAGATGGCCTATAGAGAAATATCTAACATTAATGCCCAGGAGCAGGCAGATGTCATGCATGAGTTGAGTGAAGGTGATTTTAGGGAAGCTCAACAAATCATGCAGTATGATGAAGCACTAAAGAACCAAGTGCGTCAGCAAGAAGCAATGTATGA
>DATBQC010000147.1:0-9536 GCA_036561065.1 Methylobacter sp.
TCTCAACCTTTAAAATAAACGACTCGGCCGAAAGCCTGCTCGAGCGAGCGGACAAGGCAATGTATCGTGCTAAAGATAATGGCAGAAATCAGGTAATGGCTGAAAACTTTGCTTAAGACACTGAAAGATCGACTTCCTCAAGTACCTTGATATCTTGCTCAGGGCAACCGCGCTTAAATTATCCCGATGACACGAAGATTTAAAGAACAAAATACTTCCTGTTTATCATCCGTAACAACATCGTTTCGTCCGCATTAGTCAAAAACAAGAGCAACCGTCGATTTGCTGAGTCTCTGCATTTAGTCGCTCGCCCAGGTTTCGGATTGGCTGCGCCAATACTCGGGAATATTCCGGCGGTGGCGACGCAGCACCAGATTGGCTAAGAGACCTGTCCAACCGGTCTGATGGGCTGCTCCAAGTCCAAGCCCAGTGTCACCATGGAAGTATTCATGGAACAGAATCAGGTCTTTCCAATGCGGATCCTTCTGGAATGGGCTTTCGGCAGGATAGGCTGGAATCAATCCATTGGCATCGCGCCGGTAAATAGCGATTAATCTTCCTGTTAAAAGCGTTGCAATTTCCCTTAAGTTCATCTCCCGATTGACCTTACAGGGTACCGCCATCCGGAAGCCATCCCCCAAAAAGCGGTGGAATTTGTCGATCGCTTGAATCAACAGGTAGTTGGTGGGCATCCAAATGGGCCCTCGCCAATTGGAATTGCCGCCGAAAATACCCGAAGTGGATTCGCCGGGCATATATTCGATGGTCGCTTCGCCGACACCTTCCAGATGTCCAACATCTCGCAACTCGGCATGGATACGGCTGATACTCCGCACTCCATAGGGCGATAGAAACTCCTTTTCGTTGAGTACCCGTGTCAGAATTCGGACCAGCATTTGCTCATCCACCAGGGACAAAATGTGTTCGCCCCGGTCATTGGTATGCACCGGGCAGGCACAGATGGCGTTTCCGCGAAAAAGACCGCCGGCGTGTTTTTTCAGCACATGGGCAAAGCGCGGCACGTTGGCTAGTAGGCGACGGTCGACGATCTCGGTCGCGAACAAAGGGATCAGCCCAACAAACGAATAAACATTGACGCGTTGATACTGTCCATCGGGGCGCAACACCAAGTCTTTTAAGAACCCGTCATCCGGGTCCCATAAGGAAATTCCATGCTCGGAGCGACCGCGCACGGTGTTAGCAATGGCCAGAAACTGCTCGAACGTCTGGATGGCGATATCCTCGTAGCTGGAATCCTCCGTAGCCAACTCCAGTGCCATCATTGTCATATTGAGCGAAAACATTGCCATCCACCCGGTCGAATCGGCCTGTTTCAGCTTGAAACCCGCCGGCAGCGGCTTCGAGCGATCATAGACCGAGATGTTATCCAGACCCATGAACCCGCCCTCGAACAGATTGTAGCCATCGGCATCCTTGCGGTTAATCCACCAGGAATAATTGAGGAGCAGTTTGTTGAACACGCGACGAAGAAAGTCAATATCCGCCTTCCCCCGCTGCACTCGTTCGGCACGGAAAACCTTGAGCGCCCCAAGGGCGTGAACGGGCGGATTCACATCGCCGAAGCCCCATTCATAGGCTGGAATTTGGCCGTTGGGATGAAGATAGTATTCCTTCAGCAGGAGTTCGATCTGCGATTTGGCGAAATCCACATCGATCAGAGCCAACACTGCGCAATGAAAAGCCATATCCCAAGCGGCAAACCACGGGTATTCCCAGGTATCGGGCATGGAGAGTATGTGAGCGGCACTGAAGTGGAGCCAACCACTGTTCCGCCCGCGCTGACGCTCTGTCGCCGGGGGAAATTGGTCGCCCTGAATCCAACGTTCCACTTCATAATGGTAAAATTGCTTGGTCCAGATCATTCCGGCACAGGCTTGGCGCAGGATACGCCCATCCTCCTCGTCGGCTTCATTGAGCAGATCGCGGTAAAAAAGATCGGCTTCCTTGCTGCGGAGGGAGAATACCTCCTGACTCTGCGTGAAAGGTTGAGCCGGTATTTGTGTGGACAATATCAGATTGATGGACGTCGATTCCCCAGCGGCAAGCATCAGTGAATACCAGGCGGCAAACTTGGTTCCCAGACGATCGGGATTGACTGCCTGACGATCATCGGCGATCACCCGGCGATGAAACGCGTCCTTCACGTAGGGCGTGGCATTCGGCCGCCCCCACAGGCTTTCGCTGTTACTTTGGTTTTCGGTATAGAGGCACTCGGCCGCTTGGCAGCCGTAGAGATAATAGCTGCCAAGGCTCGGGTGTACCGCCTCGGCAGCCCAAGCCACGCCTTCCGGTGCGGTTGCCTGACGCAACTCACCCTTGACGCCCGGCTGTTTTTCCCAGGACCAGGTATTGCGGAACCAAAGAGTGGGCAGCAGATGCAACGGCGATGCCACCGGGCCGCGATTGCTTACCTGAATGCGGATGTGGATCTCGGTGGGCCCCGCTTTGGCGTAGCTGACCTCTATGTCGAAATAGCGGCTGTCCTCGAAGATCCCGGTATCGCACAAGGTGAAGGGCGGCTCGTGACGGCCACGGCGGCGGTTCTCTTCCACCAGACGGGCATAGGGATAGGCCGCCTGCGGATACTTGTAAAGATAACGCAGATAGCTGTGACTCGGAGTCGCATCCAGGTAAAAGTAATATTCCTTCACGTCTTCGCCGTGATTTCCTTGATGCCCGGTGAGACCGAAGGCGCGCTCCTTCAGAATCGGATCCTGTCCGTTCCACAGCGCCAGCGCGAAACACAGACGCTGCCCGCTATCGCAAATCCCGCCCAGTCCATCCTCGCTCCAACGGTAAGCGCGGGAACGCGCCTGATCATGATCGAAGTCTTCCCACGCGTCACCGTCCGGGCTGTAATCTTCGCGCACGGTGCCCCAGGCGCGCTCGGCAAGATAAGGTCCCCATAGGAACCAGTCTTCTTTACCGCGGTGCTGCTTCTCTAATCGATCTCTTTCGGCTTTAAATGGCGTTTTGCTGTTCATGATCTTCCTCCACCAAACAAGGATGAGAGTATCTGCACCGTTTAAGTTACGGGACAAGGATATGAAATTTGACCTGGAAGGCTCTGCCGGATTAATAGAGCAAACCGACTCGCCTAGTCAAGCTTAAAAAGCTGTTTGTGACGATTTTTAATACCTATGATTCTGTTTATGGCCTGATATTGCGTAAGTTACAAAAACTATATCGATCTCACGTTGAAATGTCACTGCTAGGTTGCAGGATTGACTTTACACATCAACTTAGAGAAAAAAGACCATGCTTTCAATTTATTAGTCTGAGCAACTTAATTGATAAACCACAAAATTGCGAATCTTACATTTTTCTTCGTGTACTTCGTGTCTTCGTGGTGAAAATCTCATAACTATTGCGTAACATTTAACCAAGGCTTTTTGTTATCGTTGGCTATCAGGCTTTAGCAGTATAATTTTGCCTGCAAATGACAGAATTGGGAGAATGTATGAACAATCTTTACCAACTCAAGATAATCATTCTGCTGTTGACCGCCGTACTCGCTTTGACCACGGTCGCACGCAAGCTTGCCATTCCCTATCCGATTCTGCTGGTGATCGGGGGCCTGGTTTTGAGTTTTATACCCGGACTGCCCACGATTCGTCTTGATCCTGATCTCATCTTCCTGGTCTTCCTGCCTCCTCTTCTCTGGGCTGCCGCCTATTTCACCTCTTGGCGGGATTTTCGCGCAAACGCCCGTCCGATCACACTATTGGCCGTGGGTCTGGTGCTGGCCACGACGGCGGCGATTGCGTGTGTCGCCCATGCAGTGTTGCCGGGTCTAGGCTGGGCGGGAGCCATTGTTTTGGGAGCCATTGTTTCTCCTACCGATGCCGTCTCCGCTACCGCGACCCTGAGACAACTCCACCTCCCCCGCCGGGGAATCAGCATACTGGAAGGCGAAAGCCTCGTGAACGATGCAACCGCTCTGGTGCTTTACCGCGCAGCCCTTGTCGCTGCCGTCACTGGAGCTTTTGAGTTAAGCATCACATTGATGGACTTCTTTCTTGCAGCCACCATGGGCATCGCTGTCGGGTTCGTCGTCGGCATCGTGACCCGTTGGGCTTTACGCCTGACCGGAGATAGTTTCAGTGAAATCGCCATCACATTGCTGGCTCCTTACATTGCCTGGGTCCTGGCCGAACAGGTTCATGCCTCGTCTGTTTTGGCCTGCGTGACCGGAGGGCTTTATATCCGCCAACACTTCAGCGCAATCGTCGCACCAATTACCCGAATCCAGGCCAGGGCGGTCTGGGATCTTCTCGTATTCATGCTCAATGCCATCATTTTCATCCTTATCGGCCTGCAACTTGACACCCTTCGTGAGGCGATTCCGTCCAGCGAATTGGGGCTGCTCACAATAAAGGGCCTGCTGGTGAGTGCAACAGCCATCGTTGTGCGTCTGATATGGGTCCCGGTGGCGGCTTGGGTGCCGCGATTTCTGAGTGCCTCGCTGCGGGCACGAGATCCGATGCCGCCCTGGTCGAGCCTGTTTATCATCGGCTGGACCGGCATGCGCGGCATTGTCTCCCTCGCTGCGGCATTGGCCCTGCCGCTGACCACTGCCGCCGGAACTCCCTTTCCGTTTCGTGCGGAAATCATCCTGATTGCCTTCATGGTGATCCTAGTTACATTGGTATTGCAAGGCTTATCTCTTCCTTTTCTGATCCGCACCTTGGATTTAAATGAAGACAGCGACATTGAACATGAGGAGCGGCAGGCCAGGGAACATGCGGCAATGGCGGCTCTGGCGCTGCTCGATGAGGTGACCGGCGAAGACTGGCCGGTTCCTGATCACATCGAACAGTTACGGGTTCACTACGGTCGTCGCCTGCAACGTTATGTCGATGTCGAAGCCAAGAACACGGAATGCACGAAAGTGGCGGCCGAAGCATTCCGGCGTTTGCGGCACGAAACCCTGACAGCTGAGCGATTGGCCGTGATCGATCTTCGAAACGACGGCGTGATCAGTGACGATATCCTGCATCGTCTTGAGCATGAGCTCGATGTCGAGGCGCTACGGATCGGCATCGGCGAGCTAAGGGTCTCATCCGGGAGGCGTTCTAAGAAGCCATAGAAAGGGCTGTAGGCCGAAGCTAATCCAATTTAGATTTTCACCACGAAGGCACGAAGAGCGCAAAAATGACTCACGCTTGCTGGTTCTTTATCGAGTGAATAATACAGGCGATTTTATCGCGGCTGACCGGTACGCATTGACTGATTGCGAATTTGTTAAGTTCTTCGTGGCGGGCAAAATTTACTCATCAATCCACTCATAAATCTCAGTCAAAGCAGTATCGCACTGGCAGCAGCTGGTACCGCAAGAAGCCGTCAGCGGCAGTTTGCGCACTTTGCCTTGCTGATCCATTTGTCCAGCATGCCCCGCAGGGCGTCGGCATCCATGTTGAAATGGGTAATTAAATCGGCCAGCGCAACCCGGCGCTGCTCCTTTATGAACATTGGAGTCAGGTCTTGCATTATCATATTCAAAACACCTATATATGATTTTGCAAGACCTGACCCCACGTTTTATCAATATTTTGATTAGTTATGTGCGGGCGTTACAGCTTAGAATGAAATCCTTTGACCGAAATACCATGCATCTAAACGCAAATGATCTGGATAATCAAGAAAAGCTCAAACGGGAACTACAGAGTGAGCGCTGCTCAGCCAAGTTAGAAAATCTTGCGGCAGCTTTGCTCGGTCAGCTTCTTGGCTTGTCGATTCCGGTTGCCAAGTCAGGCTTTCAACACGGAGGAGATGCCGGACCGGCTGGGCGACAAGGGCGGCGGTTTCGCATTGAGTGTAAGAAATACAGCGATAAAACTTCCCTGAGTGATCGCGAATTGCTTGGCGAGATCGACCAAGCGCTGGCAAGGGACAATGCCCTTGAGGCCTGGATCCTAGTAGCAACCCGTAGCGTCTCAGAGCAACTTGAGCAGGATTTATTCCATCATGGCGAAAGGATCGGTGTTCCAGTCGTGATTATTGACTGGAAAAATCATGAGCTTACATCTCTTGCAGCATTATGTGCCTTCGATCCTGATCTGGTGGAAGATGAGTTTTCTAAGGAGGCAGGTGCATTAGCAAGGGCCTTGCAACCTGCCTCAGACGACGCAATCGCAATGTTGCGCCGCAACCTGCAATCTTGGTGCCTCGGCTTCGATACTTTGCGATTACAATCGCACGAGAAGCTCGACAAGATTTGGAACTCTCCGAAAACATCAAATGCAGAACTCGGACAAAATACAGCTGGAGGCGCTCAGGAAAAGAGGGTGAAAAGATCGGCGGTTCATCAGAAGCTTGATGCCTGGTGGCAAGGAGCTGCTCGGAATGATGCTCCTGTCGCTGTGATCGGATTGGACGGAGTCGGAAAGACCTGGGCGGCGCTTGATTGGCTGGTCGACAACGAAGACGGGCAACCTATTGTTTTGATCGTACCGTCCTCAGCCACTCTTCAAATGCTTTCTAGCATTTCCGAAACCAGTGTAAAAGAATTTCTCGCAAACTGTCTCTATCAAGTCAGCGGTGTACGAAGCTCGGAACACTGGTTGCGCCGCCTAGAGAATCTACTTAAACGACCTGAAACCGAAGGGCCGGTGCTAACCATATTTTTCGACGGTATGAATCAGGAGCCTTCTGTAAAATGGTCGTTGCTCCTAAAAGTTCTGCAAGGCGAGGTTTTTGGCGAACGTGTGCGTGTGATTGTCAGTACCCGCATTCATCACTTCGAAGACAGACTATCGAACCTTCGCAATCTCATTGTGCCCGCAGTAACGGTTGTTGTGGATCACTATGATATTACGCAGGGAGGCGAACTCGACCAAATGCTAGGGTTCGAAGGATTAACCCAAACCGATTTGCACCCAGACCTAATTGAGTTGGCTCGCACACCCCGCCTATTCAAATTGGTTGTACGATTCCGTGATAGGCTTGTAGAAGCCAATCAAGT
The DNA here is from genome assembly GCA_036561065.1 of Methylobacter sp. Lineage (GTDB taxonomy): Bacteria > Pseudomonadota > Gammaproteobacteria > Methylococcales > Methylomonadaceae > Methylobacter_A. The sequence goes on from DATBQC010000147.1 coordinate 6,986, forward strand.
GACCGTTCATAGGCTGCTTTGGGAATATGGTCGCGATACTTTGGGAGAGCGTGCCGAAGCGTCATTCAGCGAAAAGGATTGGCGACATTGGCTAAAAGAGATCGCCAATAAATACCGTGATGGTATTCAGCTGAGTTCACTTAAGGCACTCGGCGAGACTGCGAGTCGTCCCGATCTGTCAGAAAGGGAAGTTTATGCAAGACTCAGCGACATTATTGATGGCCGATTTGCAAGGCACGATCCATCAGGCGGTATAAGTTTATCTCCTACTATTGTTGAACATGCTCTTGGCGCGGCACTCTTCGCCCACATTGAAACGGTTACCGAACCGGCTTTCGCGACACTCGAAGCTACACTTACTCAATGGCTCGATCCGATTGCCGGTCTTGATCAACGCGCGGAAATTCTGCGTGCGGCAGTGTCTATTCTGGTGGAACAAGAGCGTCTTATTTCGTCTGCTGTTGCTGGCGTACTCGTCACGGCGTGGCTGCAAACGCAAAATGTAAACGATAGCCATCGGCTTGAGCTAGCTGCTCTTGCTCCGCATTTGGCCGATGCATTGCTTGATGCAGTCGAACATTCCGATACTGATACCCACACGTCGGCCCGGATTTGGGCCGTAAATGCTCTGCGTACTATCCCGCGAACCGATTCTATGGCTTTGACGACAATTGTCGCTCGACTGCGTGGTTGGTTTTGCATTGTTTCGCGCGATGCCGACTCTCGCCAAAATGCCAATGCAGAATTTGAGAAGAACCGGTCTGATCGGTTCAAAAGCAGGATCGGCATTGATTCCCCAGGTCGTATCAAAGTCCTTGGGATAGATCTTGAACTTGTTGATCAGTCCGATGGTGTTCTGTTGGCTACTGCCCCGTCGATCATCGAAGGCTTCCCGCTGGCTAAGACACTGCCAGTCTTCGAAGTAGCGGCTGTTGTATTGTCGGTCGGACGGTGTGACAAGGGTTGGGATGGGCTGAAATGGCTCTGTCTTCTTAACGAAATCGATCCAGACGAAACGGCGGTAGCTTTGCGTGAGCTATCAGCGAAAGTTCGACTCAGAACTCCAGAGACAGGTGTGCATGCCGCTCTTCCAGCGCGCATTGCTTCACTTCTACTTCGAATGAGTGGACAGGAGCAGGACGAGGACGCCGCAATATCTATCGATCCCAGCCTTGACCGCTGGTTCACTTACGAAAAAGATTACTTGGCGCAACCCAGTAGAAGCTTTTTCGCGCTTGAACGGCGACACGCGGACATTACGTTAAACGATACCGAACTTCCGTTGTTAAGCCGTGTGCAACGAACTAAAGAACTATGGCTTGATCCTAACTTCGAACCACCAGCGTCCTTCATTACGGAAGTTCTCGCAGCAGCGACCCACATCGAAGTCGACAAGCTGAACAGACACATTAGTTATACCAGTGAAGATTATGATTTTGATGAATTTGAGCCTGTCCTAGCGCGATGCACCCCAGACTTACTTGCAGACCTAATGCATCGAAAAATACAGAGCGCCGCTACTTGTCCGGCTGAGTCTAGATATTGGCTAGCTATCTGTATAAGAGAGTATTTGATATTGGCTGGAAAGGCAGCAGCGACTGCGGCAAGAACATTGCGCCTGAGCAGCGTTGATTCTGACGAAGGCCAAGAGTCTTTCGCAGCAAACCTTCTCCTAATGATGGAACTCAATAACTTGGATGCACTGTCTCAATACGAAACACTTATTAGAGCCAACCTCAAATTTATCTTAACTGCTGACTTTGCCGAAATTTTGCGTCCTCCGACGTCGGACGATGTTGATATATTGATTGATCGCTACGCCAGTGGTTCATCCAAACAGCAAGACGACTTGCTCATCCTGCTGTCGATCCACTCAATTCGTTTTAGTGATAAAGCCTGGTTGTGGCTTTTGAATTTTACGAAAGCGGACAGTTATCTTCGTGGTCTCGCATTCGATACGCTTAACCGTGCCGACGCGATTCGTTTTGGTCAGATACTTGCTACTGATGGTTGGCTTTGGAGCCCAGAAGCACATGTCTGGGTCAATCACTATGGAACAGGGGCATTAATTGAGGCCACACGGGCTTTGCCTTTCGACCAAGTGGCACCACAATTGGCACCGTGGCGTCTACTAGAAGCGGCACGTCTGCGTGGTTCACATCCTGCCGAGGTTCGGCTGGCAGGCAAAATATTTGGACATGTACTCGCAGCTGATAAAATTGAAGAACCTGATCCAGGTTCAATTTTGTCTGTCGACAGGTCTGAAACCAAGACTTCACCATTCGCGTTTTCAGTCTTACCATGGCCTAGCCAGAACAGCACCAATGACCCTGAGGCATGGTCGAAAGCTGCCATGAATATTGATGCCCAAAGGAAGGCACGTCGCCTCGCCTCTGAAACTGCAATTTTACGTATACATGAAGCGCGAGCGTCTGGCGCTAGCCTATACCTAACCAACATTGATGCTAAAGATTTCGAACCAGTATTACTGCATGCATCGGATATGGTCGATCACTGGCTTGAAGGCTTCTTGACGCTCACAGTTGATTTT
>DATBQC010000148.1:0-1596 GCA_036561065.1 Methylobacter sp.
TCGCAAGAACGTCAAAAACTCCATCGAACGTTTGCAGAGACCGTCGATCGCAACCAACTTCGAAACGACCGTGCCGCCGTTGGCGCACTTATTTCGCGACACATCGCGATACGTTCGCAAGAACGTCAAAAACTCCGTCGAACTTTTGCAGAAGCCGTCGATCGCCGCCGATCCCGAAACCGTACTATCGCCGTTGGTTGCATTGGATTTTCCCGTTAAGGAGCGCCCCGGCTCGAAGAAAGATTTCTATTTTTGGCAATACCCCTGCGCAACGGAGAAGCAGGCCTATGAAAATCATCTCGAATTGCCGATAGGAAGCAATTTCGAGAAAGAGGCTAGAATAGTCAATACATACCTCGGATTGCCGTGGGCGACGTTCATTGACAAAAATGCCCACATTGCGGGACTTATCCGGCAGGTTCGGGCCGAAATCGATAATCGGCGGAATACGGCGGCAAAGTTTGGATATGAACTGAGGGTCCATAGCGTTTGTCAGCATTACGCCTGGCATCGCCTTGAATCGAGCATCATTGCGTCGGGCGTAACCGATCTACATTTATCCCACTGCGTTGCTCTTACCGAGACAACAGTGGACGGTAGAAAATTTCGAATTCACAGCTGGCCACTATTTGCCACCAATATCGAAAACCCTCTCCGATCAATCGGAATGCAAATTGCCGTGCCTGCAGAACGCAAGCAATATATAGCGTCCTTCATTGGCGCATATATGCCGCATTATAGATCAGATGTGAGACTGGCTTTGCAGCGTGTCGTTGCCGAAGACGGCGGTAGCGACGTCATTTTGGAGGTCAATGATCTTTGGCATTTCAATAACGCCGTTTATGTCGAACAGGTGCAGGGCACACAATTGGCAGTTAATACAAAGCTGGACGATCTTGCAGCTGCCGCAAGGTATAATCACATTCTATCGGAATCAGTTTTCTCTTTGTGCCCGGAGGGAGCTGGTCCAAATTCTCTAAGGCTTTGGGAGTCCTTAGCGGTCGGCTCTATCCCGGTTGTGATTTCTGACGATTGGGTGCCTCCAATATTACATGGAACATCGGTCGATCTGAAAGATGCATGCATCTTCATATCATCGCGAGATATCGAAACTCTCCTGCCGACGTTGCGGAATATGGATAAGCAAGAAATTATGGATCGACAACGAGCCTGTCTGGACTGTTACCTCGGAATAAAGCGGAAATTGGCATTTGGATTGCCATTACGGCCATCCGTTGAAGGAATAAATTCTGAAAGCGACTTTCTGGGCGTCGATATCGGAGCGACGAGCTTAACGCGATAGCGAACATATTCGTGACGCTCGCATCTTAAAGGAATTGCGGTGTAAGCGTGTCCGCAATGAAAGCTATAGGCCGGGCGGCCTAGGCTTTAATCCAAACGCGTGAATCTCGATTTGCAGTTGGCAGATCGAGCCCAAACCGGTATTCGGGAAAACGGAAATGCAGTCGGCAGATTCCGATGCGCTGCTCGCATTTAAAAGGAAGCTTGCGATCGTTCCTATCATTCTGGACAGGAGTTCTGACTGTACATGCCCCACGATCCGATTTTTCAGGTTTTCTCGCCGGTGCCGTCTGT
>DATBQC010000149.1:0-6398 GCA_036561065.1 Methylobacter sp.
CCAGATTGCAAGATAGGGCGTTCCCATTTTTCTTGTTTGCGGGGCAGGTATTGAGAATTACAGGCCGCCACGGACGTGCGCTGTCGCCAGATAAATCTCACAAATGAAATTGAGCAGCGCCATAATCAAGCAGAACATGGCTGCAACAAATAACGAGGCTATGACTACCGCCATGTTCAGAGCGAAGAATGAGCCTAGAAACAATACCGCAACGACCGAACAAATCAGTAGCAAACAGGTTGTGCATAGACCAATCGCCCAATGAATAAGATGAGCACGCTGCCTTAATGATTTTAGCTCAGCCTGAATAGCTTGATTTGGTTCATCGGTCGGCAACGATCCGCCATGCAAAAATCTCGACCTATCGATAATACGAGCTAAACGGTTGGTCAGTACTGACAAGATAGCGGCAACACCGGTCAGCAAAAACACGGGGGCCACAGCAAGTTGAATGGCATGGGCAATAGTAGTAACAGGAAGTTCAGTGGTCATTAACAGGCCTTATGTTGAACAATGTAGTAACGTATTTGAGGTGATGGTCTTCTTTTGTAGTCTATCCTATTGCACTGTAGCAAGCGCTGAGATTGATGGTGTAGCGGGGTATTGGTTGTATGCGGAGGTGGTAACAGTTGTCGCCGGGATGAGAGGCTGGCAAACCCTCTGCGGGTTGATGAAGCTGCGCAATATTATCCGGTATTTAGGTTATAGGTTGGATTGCAATTTTTCGCAACCCAACCTATCGTTACTACTTAACTTTAACCAGTTCCTTGTCACCGCTGGAAAAATGACAGTTGCTTGCGGTAAAAGTGTCGCAATCTTTTGATTCTTCAATCTTCGCGCCATTCGGGCTCAGTTTGATTTTTAGCTCACAGAAACTGGCTTCGCTTTCAGAATGCTTTTTCAAGACCAATTCGTTTTCACCTGTGCTTTTGGCTTTACCGGAAATAGATTCGGAACAGTGGGTGCTGCTGTCTTTGGTAGTAGAGTCAAAATCTACGTTAGCGCTGACAGTATAATCGTCGTTGACTTTGGTGACTTTTAAGTGACGAACATAATCGCCATCGCGCAATACATAATGATCGGTTGCGGCGCTTACATTGCCGGAAATTAGCAGCGCTATAGTCATAAACAAACTTTTTTTCATGGTGTTACCTCTTGTTTGATTGAAATTTGATTAGCATGGCAGCAGGCGATGGATTGTTGCTGTTCATGTCATCTTGGGATGTACTTGGCACAACTCGAAATTATTGTACCTTATTGCAAGCAGTTACTAAAAGACGATACGGAATTACATGCAGGCTAGCAATGTCGGTATCATGTTTATAGCTCGTACATTAGCCGGCTTATGCGGCTATAATGTTGGTCTGTACGACTGCTTGTGATTTGTGGCGCAGTGCGCCTTAACTGCATATTCCACGTGGCACGTGGCAACGAGATATAAGATTTTTTAATGGCTAACAATTTAATTTTCTCTCCGAAAATTCCGCAAAAACAAGATCAAGCGCTGATTTGGACGGGTTTGACCGGCTGCGGAGATTCTTTGGCGTTGGCGTCCGCCATTAAAAATGAAGATCGCCTCTTTGTTATTGTCACGCCGGATAATCAGACCGCGTTGCGGCTTGAGCATGAGTTGTCGTTCTTCTTGCAGGGCGAGTACCCCATTTTGAATTTTCCCGATTGGGAAACCTTACCTTACGATGTATTCTCGCCGCTGCCGGAAATTATCTCGGAACGGCTGAAAACACTGGCTTTGTTGCCGCAGGTTAAATGCGGCGCGTTGGTGGTTTCGGTGACTACATTGATGCATCGATTGGCGCCCCGAGAGCATGTTTTGGCCAACAGTTTCGCGGTTAAAGTCGGCGATGATTTTAATCTGGAGCTCAATCGCCTCAAGCTGGAAAGCGTCGGCTATCATTGCGTTTCGCAAGTCTACCAACATGGCGAATTTGCGGTTAGGGGGTCGATAGTCGATTTGTTCCCGATGGGCAGCAAGGTGCCGTATCGCATTGAGTTATTCGACGAGGAGGTTGAATCGATCCGCACGTTCGATCCTGAAACGCAGCGGTCTTTGGAAAAAATCGACCAGATTCAGTTGTTCCCGGCACGGGAATTTCCGTTTACCGACGAGGCCATCAAGCATTTTCGTCAGGCTTTCAGGGATGCGTTCCCGGAAACGTCGCCTAAAAACCATTTTTATATGGATGTCAGCAAAGGCATCACGCCCGGCGGCATTGAATATTATTTGCCGCTGTTTGTAGATCAAATGGCGTCATTGTTCGATTACCTGCCGAAATCGGCGGTTGTGGTGACATCGGATAGTTTTGATGCAACTTCACGCGCTTTTTATGCCGAAGCCGAGGATAGGTTTCAGCAGAGAAAATATGATGTGGACAGGCCGTTATTAAAGCCGGAGCTATTGTTTTTATCAACCGATGAATTGGCGCAAAGAACCGGCGCATTTGCCCGGATCGTTATTAATGGCATAACTGCCGATGTAGACAGCATTGTCTTCAATTGCCGGCCATTGCCGAATGTAACTATTGATGCCAAGCTGGAGCAGCCTGCGCAGGCGTTGCAGCAGTTTGTAGAGAGTTTTGCCGGCAAGATTTTATTTGTCTCAGAGTCGGCGGGGCGCAGGGAAGCCTTAATGGAAAAATTAAGGCAGTACAAAATCACCGTGAAGCAGGTTGAAAGCTGGGACAAGTTTCTTCAGTCTGAAGTGTCGCCTTGTCTTTTGGTTGCGCCGATGGATCACGGCCTGTGGTTAACAAATCCGGCCATTGCGATCATCACCGAAAGCCTGCTGTCCGGCGAAAAAGTGCAGCAACGGCGCAGACGGCGCAAGTCCGGCGCGCATGAGCTGGAAAATATCGTCAATAATCTGAATGAATTGACTATCGGTTCGCCAGTCGTGCATCAAGAGCATGGCGTAGGTCGCTACTTAGGCTTGCAGACTTTGGAGATTGGCGGCATTGCGTCGGAATTTTTGACACTGGAATACGCCAATCACGACAAGCTTTATGTGCCGGTTTCGGCTCTACATGTAATCGGCCGCTACACCGGCATGAGTCCGGAAAATGCGCCGTTGCATAAACTGGGCGGCGATCAGTGGAACAAGGTCAAGCAAAAAGCCATTAAGCGTATCCATGATGTCGCCGCAGAGTTGCTGGAAATTCATGCTAAAAGAGCGGTTAAGCAAGGCCATGCTTTTGCGGTTGAAAACGTCGAATATGCGGCGTTTGCCGATGCGTTCCCGTTTGAAGAAACACCCGATCAGCAAACCGCCATCGAAGCGATATTGGAAGACATGGCCAGCCCTCATCCTATGGACCGGGTGATCTGCGGCGATGTCGGTTTCGGTAAAACCGAGGTGTCTATGCGCGCCGCGTTTATTGCGGTGCAAAACGGTAAGCAGGTGGCGATTTTGGTGCCGACCACTTTGCTGGCGCAGCAGCATTACCAGAATTTTCGTGACCGCTTTGCCGACTGGCCGGTGCGGGTCGAGGTGCTGTCGCGCTTTGTCAGTCCCAAACAGCAAAAAGAAATTACCGACGATCTGGAGCAAGGTAAGGTCGATATCGTAATCGGTACGCATAAGTTGTTGTCGAAAGAGATCAAGTACAAAGCGCTGGGGCTGGTGGTGATTGACGAAGAGCACCGTTTCGGTGTGACGCAGAAAGAGCATTTCAAAAAGCTGCGTAATGAGCTGGACATGCTGACCCTGACCGCAACGCCTATTCCGCGCACCTTGAATATGGCGATGTCGGGTTTAAGGGATATTTCCATTATCGCCAGCCCGCCACCTAATCGTCATGCGATCAAGACCTTTATCAGCGAATGGATAGATGCGCAGATCAGGGAAGCGTGTTTGCGCGAAATCAAACGCGGCGGGCAGGTGTTTTTCTTGCATAACGATGTTAAATCGATGGGAAAAATGGCCGGGGAACTGCAAGCGTTGGTGCCCGAGGCGCGGATCGAAATTGCGCACGGGCAAATGCCGGAACGGGAGCTGGAGCGCATCATGCTGGATTTTTACCATCAGCGTTTTAACCTGCTGCTGTGCTCCACGATTATTGAAAGCGGTATCGACATACCCAGCGCCAATACCATTATTATCAATCGTGCCGATAAATTGGGACTGGCGCAGTTGCACCAGTTGCGCGGCCGGGTGGGGCGTTCGCACCATCGTGCTTATGCCTATTTTGTCGTACCGCCGAAAACACTGATGAGCAAAGATGCGATTAAGCGGCTGGAAGCGGTCGAGGCGTCTGGCGATTTGGGGGCAGGTTTTATGTTGTCATCACATGACATGGAAATTCGCGGCGCGGGCGAATTGCTCGGCGACGACCAAAGCGGGCAAATCCAGGAAATCGGTTTTACGCTGTATACCGAGTTGCTGGAACGCGCGGTCAACGCGCTAAAATCCGGCAATCAGCCGGAGCTCGATACGCCGATGGACAGAGGGCCTGAAGTCGATCTGCAAACTTCGGCGCTGATCCCGGAAGATTATCTGCCGGATATTCATGGCCGTCTGGTGTTGTATAAGCGCATCTCCAATACCGAAACCAAGGACGATTTGCGTGAATTACAGGTTGAAATGATCGACCGTTTCGGCTTATTTCCTGAGCCGGTGAAGACTTTGTTCAGTGTCACCGAATTAAAGCAACAGGCCGAAAAACTGGGTATCAAGAAAATAGAGGCCAACGCAGGCGGCGGACGCATTATCTTTTCAGCGACGCCAAACATTAATACCGACCAGCTGATTTCCCTGATACAGACTCAAGCACAGGTTTATAAATTCGACGGTGCGGATAAGCTAAGGTTTATCAAGCCGTTTGAAACGACGGAGCAAAAGCTTGAGTTTATAACCGAGTTACTGGATAAATTAACCTTGAAGGCGGTTAAGAAGTAATGAATAAATTAATGATTTGCAGTTTGGCGGCGATGCTGGGCCTTTTTAGCGGTTCTCTTTTAGCGGAAGGCGGGGCCTATCAAATTGAGTTAATCGTATTTACTCAGGCCATGCCCACTACCGAGGTGTTTGACCAAGCCACGCAAACAATGCAGCTGCCGCCTGACTTGACGGAGCTGTCGGCTTATAAAAAACCGGATGCGACAACTCTGGACGACAGCTATGCGGCTTTGTCGAAAAATTCGGCTTATAAGCCTATCTTGCATGTTGCCTGGATTCAGCCGGTTGGGGAAGGGGGGCTAAGCGCCCCTGTTCATATTCAGGGCGCTGAAGGCAAGTTGAATGGTTATGTCCAGATTCAACAGGGGCAAGGCTTGCAGATGATGGTTGATTTGGAGCTTACGGCTAATGCGGGCGATGGTTCCGGCAAGACGCTACTTTACCGGTTAAATGAAAAGCGTCTCATAAAACTGAATGAGGTCTATTATCTGGATCATCCAAAATTTGGGCTTGTCACAAAAATAAGCTTGTTGTAGGGATTTCATAGAACCTGTAACCCGAGCGTAGAGACGAATGATGGATCAAATTACATGCGGCTAACACAAAAAATTAGTGTTGGTGGGGTTTTTTATGTTATTAAATGCAGTTCAGCAATAGATGAGTTTTTTAATTGCACAGGACTATATTATTTAAGGTTTGATAAAAATAAACTGGCGGACAGGTTTTCTAATAAGGATTGTGAGATTTTTTAGCCAAAATAATTAACTGACGACTTACTTGCATGGAGCAATTACCGAGGAAGAATAATGAAGAGAAAAGATATAGTCCCGACAAGTCAGGAGCGGGTGATGCGGGAAAATGATTTCATCGTTTCCAAAACTGACCTGACTGGACGGATTATCTATGGTAACGAGATTTTTATCGAGTTTTCTGGATACGATGAAGAAGAGCTTTTAGGCAGCCAGCATAATATTATTCGCCATCCTGATATGCCGCGAGTTGTGTTTAAATTGTTGTGGGATTATTTGGCGGAAGATAAGGAAATTTTTGCCTTCGTTAAAAACATGTCAAAGGATGGTGGGTTTTACTGGGTGTTTACCCATGTGGCGCCGCTGATAGATAAAAATAAACAAAAGATAGGCTACACTTCGGTGCGCCGTATGCCTAACCCCAAGGCCATTCCCATAGTGACAGACGTGTATCGTGCGATGCTGGATGCCGAACGGAACGCGGGGCCAAAGGATGCGATGGCGGCGTCAGGCGCAGTATTGGGCGGTGTATTAAAAGACAAGGGCGTTACTTACGAGGAGCTGATCAATGTATTACAGTCGCTTTAGGAATAATGAAAAACTCGCGTTAGCGGTAGCTGCCGTTTGTTGGCTCGGTGCGCTGGTTTATGGATGGATGCCTGTTCTGAATTTGGTTTTGAGCGGTGTGGAAGGGGGCGTCGGTGAGGCGCTGATTATGCCGTCTTTGTTGACGGGCG
>DATBQC010000150.1:0-2491 GCA_036561065.1 Methylobacter sp.
AATATATACGACATCAATTGTCGTATAAAAAAATCGTGATGTTGTATATTTTCCATAATTTCACCTACTAAATTGTTTTAATGGAACTTCGCTCAAGCCATCAGGACATAGCGCACAGGCAAATACGACACCTATGTCGGAACGGGATTGTAACTTGTTTTTTAGCGTTTTAGTTACGGAGACAGTCGAGGCGTAATTTTATTCCGCGATTGGAGCGCTAGCGAAAGCAGGTGTTCCGGTATTGCCGCTCAAATTTCTGTTTCTTGTAAATGCTGCAACAGCGGTAACAATGCGGGAATATCCGTCTGGATAATGCTCCATAAGGTGTCATTATCAATACCGAGATAACCATGAATTAACCGGTTACGGGTAGCGATAATCATCCGCCAGGGAATTTGCGGGTTATTTTGGCGGACTTCATCGGGAATATGAGTGGCGGCTTCGCCGATTAATTCCAGGTTGCGCACGGTGGCATCGTAATTCAAGCCGCTAACGACAAAACGCTGCTGGTCAAAGCCATCGGTATAACTGAGCGCTTTTTCGGCGAAGGAAATCATATCGTCCAGATAAAAATGCCATTCACGATCTATCGGTTCATACATTGATGGCTTCCTTTTCAATAAATGGGCGTAGCTCAGGGCGCAAGGCTTTTTCTGTTACCAGATCGACCGAACAACCTAATTGGTCTTCCAGATAGAATTGCACGCCAAAATAACGCGCCGAGGTAGCCGGCCCATCAAACCCAACCAGAATATCCACATCGCTATTGTCACTGGCATCATCACGTGCGGTTGAACCGAATAATGCCATTTGGGTAACACCAAACTGCTGGGTCAATATGGGCTTGATTTTTTTGAGTATGGCTAGGGCATTGTTGCGTTTCATGGCGGTTTTCTGTCAATGATGCGAGCTATCAAAAGGTCGAATACATTCAGTGTACCAAAAAAATCGTGGCTGATCGGGAGGAATTTTAAAGACGCTCTTAAGCATGCCGTAAAATGGCCCCCGAAGTCCAGACAAATATCCTGCTAGTTTAAGATAGAGGCCTGTTCATATTACAGCTGAATGGCGCTGTCCCATTTCTTCTGCACGGGGAGTTGATGTCTCCTTCGCACTATTAAATTTATCTACTATCTTCGCACCACCGCCTTTGGCTTTCTGGTACACCTGGCTCGGTGTTTGGTAGTCCAGTGATTGATGCCGTCTTTCCTCGTTGTAAAGCAGGAAGTAGTGCGTCAGCCCTATTAGCAAATCCTGCAGGTTGTCATGCTTCTTCAAATAGATCTCTTCATATTTCACCGTCCGCCATAGCCGTTCGACAAAAATATTGTCCAGTGCGCGGCCCCGTCCATCCATGCTGATGGTGATGCCGCTGTTGAGCAGCACGCCGGTGAAACTCTCGCTGGTAAACTGTGAGCCTTGATCGGTATTAAAGATCTCCGGCGCTCCATAGTCTTTGATGGCCGCTTCCAAACAGTCCACACAGAAGCTGGCATCCATCGTGTTCGATAACCGCCATGCCAGTACTTTACGGCTGTACCAGTCGATGATCGCGACCAGATAGACAAAGCCGCGCGGCAGTCTAAGGTAAGTGATGTCAGTGCTCCACACCTGATTGGGCCGGTTGATATCGACGCCTCTGAGCAGGTAAGGATAAATTTTGTGCTGCGGGTGCGGCTTGCTGGTATGGGGGCCGGGCGCCATGCCCGCCAAGCCCAATGTTTGCATTAAGCGACGAACCCGTTTGCGATTAACGGCGTACCCGCAGTCGTGCAGATATTTCGTCATGCGCCGGGAGCCATAAAACGGGTGCCGGGTGTACTCTTCATCCAGCAGTTGCAACAACAAAAGATCAAGCTCGTTAAGGTCTTTGTGTAATCGCTTTCTCCGGGCATAGACAACCGAGCGTGTGACCGCGAGCAACTGGCATTGCCTGGATAGCGCGAGCACTTCATCCGGTGCTATTCAGGCCTGCCGTTCCTCTACTGGCTGATCCCAGACTTTTTTTTAAGCCAGTCCAATTCCATATTCAACTGTCCTATCTTGGCGTAAAGTCGGTCCGGGTCACTTTGGGCATCAACCGGTTTTGGCCCACGCTTGCCTTCGAACAAGCTACCCGCATTCGCCAGTAACTCTTTTTTCCATTGATTCACTTGGGTCGGATGTACACCAAATTCCTGAGCGATCTCATTGACGGTTTTAGTTCCTTTGACCGCTTCCAAAGCAACCTTGGCTTTTTGCGTGCCGGTAAAAATATTACGCTTTTTTCACTCACAACCTGCTCCTTTTTTATCGCAGGCTACCATCTTAAATTATTGTCCGGATATTGGGGGCCACTTTACCGACAGATGTCCTCTATAAAGGTTAATGCTATGTTAATATTGACATCTGGAATTTTTATCACAGCCCTAATGAATCTTCGTTTCCTCGCGTAGGAACAATGAAACTAGCCGCAAAAACGACATCAAGGGGATTAAACAATGACAGCAGT
>DATBQC010000151.1:0-1529 GCA_036561065.1 Methylobacter sp.
CATCACGGGTGGGGCGGTGGACATGGCCGACGTTGAGGTTATTCAACGTTAAATGTAAGGATGAAAAATTATCTGTAGAACAGCGCGGAAAAATTAGAAGCTATTTTACATTCTATTTATTTATCATAAAGTTAATGGAAGTTTTTAGTTAACAACAATTGGACTCTAAGTCAAATTATGAACATAATTCAAGTTCGTTCGATAGCAGCAATATATATTCTCACGTTGTTGACTGGCTGTGTTGGATATTCTGGCCCATATGGGCATTCCGTGGCCATGGGGAATGGGTATGGATATGGTGTCCGACAAGTGCCGTACGGAAACTATGGCTATAACAATTATCAACCTTATCGTGGCCATGACGAATACCGCGAACGAGGGGAATATCGTGAACGTGAATATGGCGGAGAAGGTAGAGGCTATGGCCAGTATCGAAGGCATGATAATGATTGATCAACCCTCTAGATTCTTAATATTTTTTAACTGGTAAACAAGATGCGATCAAAATGGATAGGATGTGTATTGGGCGCTTGGCTAGGTTATTCACCAGCCACATGGGCCGACAAACTGGCTGATTTAATACAACGAGCGGAGCAGGGCGATGCCGTTGCACAAACGGATTTGGGCACAGACTACGCATTGGGGGTTAGCGTGGCAAGGGATTACCATCAGGCTCAAAAATGGTTCAGAACCGCTGCTGAACGAGGCAATCCACTCGCCCAATACAATTTGGGGCTAATGTATGCCCACGGTGAAGGTATGCCGACCGATCTCAAAGAGGCCAAGAAATGGTTTTTAAAGGCGGCTGAGCGTGGTGATGTACCAGCACAGTTCAACCTCGGTTTAATGTATGCCAATGGTGATGGTGTACCCAGACATTATGAAGAAGCTTTCAAATGGTTTCGTAAGGCCGCAGAGCAAGGACATGCCATTGCTCAGGTTGATCTCGGCCTAATGTATCTACGCGGTGAAGGCGTAGCCAAAAATCCAGATGACGCCGTAAAATGGTTTAGACAGTCGGCAGAGCAAGGTAATGACCTGGCTCAATACCATTTAGGCTTATGCTATCTTGAGGGCGAAGGTGTTTCAAAGGACGATCATGAAGCTTATTCATGGTTAGCATTGGCTGCCGCCCAGGGTGATGAACAAGCGCATGTCCTGCTGGATAAGCTCGAAACAGAATTAACACCAAAACAAATTGCTGATGCACAGAAACGCGCAGCTGAATGGCATCCCGTCTTACATTAATTATTTAGGAAAATAACATGCGTCAATTAGTGACTACAACCCTGGGCACTCTTTTACTATCAGCCATAGCTTTTACAGTGAGTGCGGAGCAAACAACCAATGTTGATATACCTGAAAAAGTAAAAGCCGATATTATAAAAAGACATCCTAAGGCGAATGATTTGCAGGCCAGTCATGAGATTCATTTTGGTCATGAATTATTAGAAGTAACATTTCGAGAAGAAAGCAATGAGCCATTCTTGGAACTTTTCACTGCCCATGGAAAATTGTTTACCGATGAA